>JBAZWU010000016.1:19213-21844 GCA_041660185.1 Elusimicrobiota bacterium
ATATTGGAAAGGAAAGCTCCGAGCAGGAAGAATCGAAAGGATTTTTGGCCCAAGGCCGCGCCCACGCGCTTCAAGGGACGTAGCGTCAGGTCTTCCGGGAACAATCTACTCGAATTTTTGGGAAAGGTCGAGGGAAATGCCGGGCCCCATGGTGGCAGCCAAGGTCATGCTTTGAAGGTATTGGCCTTTGGACGCGGCGGGTTTGGCCATAACCAGGGCATGAATGATGGCTTTCGTATTTTCAGCGATCTTCTCAGGTGAAAAACTGGCTTTGCCAACCACCGTGTGGATGATCCCGGCTGGATCCAACTTGAACTCAATACGACCCGCCTTCAACTCTTTGACCGCACGCGCGATGTCAAAGGTCACTGTTCCAGCCTTCGGATTGGGCATCAGCCCCTTCGGGCCCAGCACCTTTCCGAGTTTCGAAAGATCTTTCATCGCATCCGGGGTCGCCACGATCACGTCAAAATCAAGCCAGCCTTTAGAAATTTTCTCAATGATATCGGCGTCCCCGAAAGCGTCGGCGTCGGCCTGCTCCGCTTCCTTGAGTTTTTCACCCTTGGCAACCACGACGACGCGCTTGCTTTGTCCTGTCCCATGCGGCAAAACCACCGTGCCACGGACATTCTGGTCCGACTGTTTCGGATCCACACCGAGTTTCACATGCAATTCGATGCTTTCATCAAATTTAGCGGTTGCCGTCTTCTTGACCAAGTCGGCGGCCTCATGGATCGCATACTTTTTGGCAGGATCAACAATTTTTCCCTTCTCTAAGGCTGCGAGTCGTTTCCCCATAAAAATTTCCTTATTCTGTAATCTCAATGCCCATGCTTCGGGCGGTACCGGCCACCATTCGAACAGCGGCATCCAGGCTATTGGCATTTAAATCCGGCATTTTTTGTTTGGCGACTTCCTCCGCTTGTTTCCGTGTGATCTTGGCCACCTTATTGCGGTTCGGTTCACCCGAACCCTTGGCCAGACCCGCCGCCTTCTTCAGAAGCGCAGAAACCGGGGGCATCTTGGTGATAAACGTAAAGGTCCGGTCTTCGAATATCGTAATGACCGCCGGGATGACCATCCCGGGCTCATTGCTCTTCGTGCGCTCGTTAAACTGCTTGCAAAAATCCATGATATTGACGCCGTGCTGGCCCAGCGCAGGGCCGACCGGCGGCGCCGGATTGGCGGCACCGGCTGGAATTTGCAATTTAATTTGCGTTTTAACTTTTTTTGGAGGCATAAACAATTCCTTCGATTGTAGGGGTCGACCGCTGTCGACCCGTCATTAAATGCGATTCAAACACGGGCGCACAGCGGTGCGCCCCTACGATTACAATTTTTCTACCTGTAGAAAATCCAGTTCCACAGGCGTCGGGCGACCGAAGATGGATACCATCACCTTCAGTTTGCCGCGCTCTTCATTCACCTCTTCCACAACACCGATGAAGTGGCGGAAAGGACCATCGATGATCCGGACGTTCTCTTCTTTGTTAAAGGTGACGGCCGGCCGTGGTTTCTGCTGGGGTTGAGCCGTCGTCAGATCCAATAGATTCTTGACCTCCGCCTCCGGCAAAGCAATGGGCATGTTCCCACCCAAAAAACCGGAGACTCCCGGGGTATTCCGAATGGTCCAATAGGTCTCATTATCCACCAGCATGTCCACGATGACATAGCCGGGGAAAAATTTGCGTTTCTTGACCTGCTTGCGGTTCCGTTTAATTTCCATCACTTCTTCGGTCGGTATGAGGACTTTGTGGATTTTGCTCTGGAGGCCGATATTCTCGATCGTCTTCTCCAAAGAAGCCTTCACGCGATCCTCATGTCCCGAATAGGTGTGAATCACATACCATGCTCGTTCAGCCATCGTATTTATCCAATCCTGAAGAGAATTCCAGCTACAAACAACAACACTCGATCAATCAAAGCGACGTAAACCGCCACCAACACCGTTAAGATGATTACGACGACGGTTGACGCCAGCATTTGTTGACGAGTGAGCCACGTCGCGAGTTTTAACTCGTGATACGCTTCCTGTAGAAACCGCGTGAATTGATCGAACATTAAAACTCACCTTAAAGGAACGGGGGAAGAGGGACTCGAACCCCCAGTCACGGTTTTGGAGACCGTTGGTTTACCGGTTAACCGATTCCCCCACAAAAAAACGGCCTCTCGCGTTCGAGAGGCATCGAAATCCTAGCAAAAGGACGCGTTGGAATACAAGGGAGATGTAGGGGCGCACAGCTGTGCGCCCACCATTGCAAAAACATGCAATGGCATCCAAGATCGGGCGGACAGCGGTCCGCCCCGGCGATTCCTTAGGAGGATTTCATTTCCTTATGAACGGTATGTTTCGCACAGGCCCGGCAAAATTTCTTTACTTCCACCTTGTAATCTTTCCGTTTGCCGCGGGAGTGGGAGTAATTCTTATTCTTGCAGTCCGTACAAGCCAAAATAATCGTAATGCGTTCAGCCATAGAATTCCTTTAGGCGATCACTTCCGAGACGACACCGGCGCCCACCGTATGGCCGCCCTCACGGATCGCAAACCGCACACCCTTCTCCATCGCGATCGGCGTGATCAGTTCCGCCTCAAACTCAATGTTGTCCCCAGGCATCACCATCTCCACCCCG
>JBAZWU010000017.1 GCA_041660185.1 Elusimicrobiota bacterium
TCGGCGTTTTGATCTCGTGCACAAAGCTGGAAGCCATCTTCTGCAGCGTTTGAGGGGCTTCCTGCAACCCCTTGTTCAACAGATATCGCTCATACGCCACGGTCGTCTGGTTGACCGCGTTCTGCAGAAGCAACAAATCCTCATTCGAGTAAACGTCGTCCGATCGCTTTTCGCCCAGAAGCAGAAACCCGAGTAATTCCCCACTGCTGATGAGCGGAAAAACACCGGCTAGATGCCGCCGGGACATTTCCTCCAGAAGCGACACCGGGACCTCCGGGAAAACCTCCTGCGGGAGATGGGATGGAAGGACCGGCTGGCCATAGGCACCTAAAGCGGCCACCCAGGGAAGGCTTTCCGAGATGTCCTGATCCAGCTCCTCAGACGGGGGTGTCACCCGTTCATAGTCCTTGCCCCCAGCCTTTCGAAAGTAGAGGGCCGCCACGGTGGGATGAACCGCCTCTTCAATCAGGCGCATCAGCAGGTCCGTTAAGGCCTCGGGGCTCTTTTGTCGAAGGATTTCGTTTGAGAGTTCCAGAAGCTTTCGTTCCCGGTTCACGGTTTCCTGCAGGAAAAACCGGTCCACGAAACGCTGGATCCGAACACGCAGCGGATGAAACAAGAAAGCAATGACAGCGGCCGCAATGCCCGATGACAGGAACGAAGGAGACGCGGATCTTCCTGCAATCAACCGCGCGCTGGTGAACGCCATCGCGAAATAGAGGCCGGCCAGGAGCCCGGTGACCAGCGAATAAATGGCGGTCTTGCGGATAATGACGTTGATATCCATCAGCTGATGCCGGACAATCGCGTAGCTGACACTCAGGACATATACGGGAATCACAAAGATCCCGAAAGGAAAAACGTTCCACCCGAATATCAGAGGGAATGTCGTCGCTCCGCCAGAGAAGGAGATGAGCATCCCGACCAGGACATAGAGAATCTGATTGCGACGCTTTCCTGAAGCAGCACGGCAACTCAGGAACAGCTGCCACTGGCTGTAACAAATGACCACGAAGAAGAACACCGTGTAAACATAAAACGGGGGCAACGGAACGGTGTAGAAATTGAAGGGGCCCGCAGGTGCCACCAGAGCCAGACGGCCCATCCAGTTCAGCATCATCAACGGCACAGCCACTGCCAAAGCACTCCAGATGGCCTTATGGAATGACCGATTGAGAAAGATCCCGACAAAATGGAGGAACGCGACGGCTAAAACAATCACGCCGCTGTAGAAAATCTTCTGCCAGAGGATCGCATGAGCCACGTCCGTTGAACGAACGCACATCCCCAGCCCAAAACACCACACGGATCCCCCCAAGCAGGCCAGAAACCAGCTGCGGTTCAACCGTTTTTGAACCCCTTGCGCCAGCACAAAAAAGGCCAGCGACAGGCTCAAGAAGGCGCTGACGATAAGGGAATCGGAAAACACATTCATACGCTGGTCCCGCCCCCGGAAGGTAGCGTGTGGACGGGTAAACGGACCACAAAAACCGTTCCCTGGCCGACTTCGCTCTCGACGTGGATGGTCCCCCCATGCGCTTTAATCACTTCCTGCGCCAGAAATAACCCCATCCCAGTCCCGGTTGTTCCTTTGGTGCTGAAATACGCGTTAAACAACCGGTTCATGTCCTCCGGCTCAATCCCGGGGCCGCTGTCACTCACCGTAACGATGACCCACTCGCCGTCCTGCCGACCGGCTATCTTCAAGCACCGGGAAGAACATCCCCCGCGCTGCGTCATCGCCTCAATCCCGTTCTTCGCCAGATTCATGAACACGATCCCCAACTGCCGCGCATCCCCCAGAACCGCAGGCAGGTCTTCCGGCACATCCATCTCCAGCGTGACCTGGCTCTGCCGGACGATCTGATCCAGCGTGGCTAAACTTGTTCGGATCACCTCTCCGGGCATCAGCGGCACGAAATGCTCCTTTTGCTGCTTCGACATCTGCCGGATCGCGTCCACCTTGTCCGAGGCGGCCATGGTTTGTTCCCGAATATAATCCACATAGTTGCGCAGTTTCGGAAGCACGTCATCCAAAGACCGTTTCCCGCTCGCCAGATCAGCTAAAAGTAACTTTAAAACATCCGCCGGCATTTTGATGTTGGCCATCGGCGTTTTGATCTCGTGCACAAAGCTGGAAGCCATCTTCTGCAGCGTTTGAGGGGCTTCCTGCAACCCCTTGTTCAACAGATATCGCTCATACGCCATGGCCATCTGATTCACCGCGTTGCGCAGGAGGAGCAAATCTTCTTCGTTATAAGGCTCTTCTGACTTTTTTTCACCGATCAGCAGATAGCCCAACAAATCCCGCGGACTCAACAGCGGGAATGCGGCCGCTATTTGTAAACGGCGCATCGCATGAGCCACCGTCTCCATCACCTCTGCCCGGGAGGTGCCGGAGTGCATACTCAAAAGGTTTTGAAGGAGCGGCTGAGGGTAATAACTAAAATAGCTCGTCCAAGGATTTTCCACCGGCATTTCGTCGTCGAAACCGGGAGAAATTGAGGAAACCCGATGAAAGGTCCCTTTCTCGGGCGAGCGCAGATAAAGAACCATTCGTTTGGGATGAAAGGCGTCCGTGAAAACCTGCGCCAGGGGTTGGCTCATTTCTTCCGGTGTTTTTTGCCGCGTGATTTCATCCGATAACTCCAGAAGCATCTTTTCCCGATCAATGGCATCTCGAAAAAATCGTTTATCGATAAATCTCTGGACTCGGCTGCGTACCGGATAGAACAAGAACGCGATAACACAAGCCGCAAAATAAGACAACACCGTGGTCGACCTCATCCACCCCTTAAGCACATGGCTTAAAAGAATGACTATCGAAAAGTAGACCAGGGTCAAGGTCCCGGTTACCACCGAATAGATCAGCGTCCGCCGGATGACGATCGAGATATCCATCAGCCGGTGTTTGAGAACAGCGTACGCGAATATCGTGGCGAAAATAACCAGAAAAACATCATGCGGAACCGGCTCCCAGTGGGCATAAACGGACACGAAGTGGAGGCCCCCGGAGACGTAAGCGACGAGAAATGAGAGGAAAATATACTTCAACTTATTTTTTTGGGCGGGCGGCGCGAAACGGGCGCCTTGAAACAAAAGCCAAATCGGATACCCGCACACCACGGAAAAAAAGACAACAAAAAAGGCGTACAGGAGTCCCACGTCCAGGGAACTGGCGCCGTTGATAATGTGAACCGCCTTGATCAAACGGTTGCTCAATAATGAAAGGATGAAAAAAACGGAAGCCGCCAGAGAGCCCTGGATTGAACGGCACCAAAGTGGACGTTCCAGAACCGATAGAACAAACGCCAGAAATAACGTGGGCACAATGCAGGCAACAGCATACACGGATTGAACGATGGGCAACTGCAAGTCTACCGGACACATTTGACTGAGGAAGGAATAAGAAGACCATACGGCAATCCCGCAGGCCACTAAACTAAAAAGTACAACCTGTGTGTTGTGCTTTTTAAACAGGGCGATGAACCCGATCAAGAAGCAGTAAACACTGGCGATAAGCGACGAGAGAGCGTAAATGGACATGCCTGTATGCTATTTATACTCCATTGGCAAAACCTTCAAGGGGATATTCGTATCAGAGGTGACCGTCACAGGGAAGAAATCTGTTTGGGTTTTTGGGACGGTGCAAGGCTAGAAACTCTGGCTCCGTTCAAAAAGACGTCGTAATTTGCTCCGTTGTGACACTCACCGAAGGAGATCACGGAGGAGCTTCATATCGGTCCAGACGTCTTTTTTCAGGTCGGGATTGCGCAGCAGGGCGGCCGGGTGATAGGTGGGCAACACCTGCGTCCGCTGGAGCGCTTCCGGCAGCGGTGGAGCGCCGAGTTCCGTCGGATAGAACCGGTCAACCGGAAAGGGGAAGAGACGGCCGCGCAGTTTCGTGATCCCCTCGCTCGTCTGCAGGAGAGTCCGGGTGGACGGCGATCCGAGCGTCACTATAAACAGGGGCTGAATAATGACGATCTGCTGGCGCAGGATCGAAAGACAGGCCTCCACCTCGACAGCATTCGGAGCGCGATCGTTGCCGCGCGCCTCGGGCGCCTGCGGGTTCTGCATGGGATGGCATTTGACGATATTGGCGATATAGGCGTTCTGGCGGTTCAAGCCGATGGACGCCATGATCTTGTCGAGCAGCTGGCCCGCTTTCCCGACGAAGGGTTCGCCCCGGCGGTCTTCTTCGTAACCGGGCCCCTCTCCGATAAATAACACCTTGGTTTCAGGGTTTCCCACGCCAAAAACGAACTTGATGCGGGTCGCGCCCAGCGGGCAGAGCTGGCAGTTCTTGTACTGCTCGTAAAGCGCTTGAAGGACAGCTGCTTTATCCGGATGGGCAAGAGGAGCCTGGCGAGGAGCGGCTTCCGCAACGGCAACAGAAGGAGCAAAAATTAAATCATCCCAGACCCGCTCCTGTTCGACCCATTGCTTGGCGTCTTTCAGGAAGGCTTTGGGGTCCTGGCTCATATGGCGGGACGCAGCAAGAGGGCTTCCCAGATTTTGCGCGCCAGCTCGGTTTTGGACATGGTCCCCAGCGGAATGCGTTCCCCCCACCGGCTCAGAAGCGTGGCGGCTCCTCGTTTTTTGCCGATGCTCGTTTCCCGGTTGGCCACAATCCAATCCAAACCCTTATCCCGCAGCTTCTTCTGGGCGTTTTCAATCAAATCACGGGTTTCGAGCGCGAACCCGATGACCACATACGGTCGGTCTGGGGTACGCCGGGCCACTTTGGCGATGATATCCGGATTGGGAACGAACTGAATGGAGAGCGGATCCGACGCTTTCTTGATTTTCTGTTTATGGAAGCTGAGCGGCCGGTAATCCGACACAGCGGCGGCGCCGATAAAAATCTGGGTGTCCAAAAGATGCTTGTCGACAGCCGCTTCCATCTCCTGAGCGGTGATCACCGGCACAACCGTAATCCCCTTGTTGCCGTTTTCAGCCGCCAGACTTTCCTGGCGCCCGGAATCCACAGGCCCGAGAATCAGCGTGACCTCCGCCCCCAGCTCATGCGCGATCCGGGCCAGCGCGATCCCCATGGTCCCGCTGGACGCATTGGAAAGGAACCGGACCGGATCCAGGTACTCCCGCGTGGGCCCGGCGGTAATGAGAACTTTCTTACCTTTGATCGTGTTGAGACGTTTCTTATTTGGCAAGGACGTTTAATACCTTCGAGACAATCAGCTGAGGTTCTTCCAAGCGACCTGTGCCTTCGTCTGCCTGGCGTCCGAGAGGTCCTCTGACGGGACCGATGAACTGATAACCGTACCCTTTCAACGTTTTCACGTTGGCCTGGGTCGCAGGATGGCGCCACATCCCCGCATGCATGGCCGGCGCGATAAAGAACGGCACCTTGAGCTTCCCCTTTTCCGTGCGCGGGATCGCCAGCGCAGCAGCCGTGAGGATATTGTCCGCAAGCCCCATGGCCAGCTTCGCGAGGATATTCGCGCTCGCCGGCGCCACGAGCATCACGCTGGCGCTCTCCGGCAGATCCAGATGAGCCATCTGCCATCCTTTCGGATCAAGCGTATCCGTAAGCACGGGATGGCCGGAGATCGCTTGAAACGTCAGCGGCCCCACAAAACGCGTGGCCGCTTCCGTCATCAACACGTGCACCTCCTGCCCGGCTTTAGTCAGAAGCCTCAGGATTTCAACCGCCTTGTAAGCCGCGAGGCTCCCCGTAACCCCCAGAATAATCATCTATTCGTTTTCCTTCTTTTTTTTCTTCTTCGTTTTCTTTTTCTCGCCCTCTTCGGCGGCTGTCGCCGCCTTCATGGCAGAAGCGCCGTCATCGGCAACGGACACCACCGCCGGTACGTCTTCCTTCGGAGCGGGTTCCGCCGCTTTATTGGCCATGATCTCTTCAGGCGTCACGCGGCCTTCCACAATGTCCTTCAGCGCCTTCTCGATGAGAACAGGCAGGGGTTCCGGGGAACCTTTCGCTTTCATCGCGCGGGCCCATCGCATCGTGTAAACAATCAGCTGATAGCGATCTTTGGTGTAATTCAGTACTTTGGGATCCAGAAACAAGTCAGTCATCGAACTCTCCTTTTAACTTTTTCTTCGTATTTTCACACCTCGTCATCCTCCGCGGCCTCTGGCGGAGGATCCATCATCGCCGTGAACGGCTTGTATAGATTCCCCTCCAACAACCGCGGGGAATGACGAGCTGGTCTATCGACGTATTCTTAGTGATTCCGCTTCCAAAATTGTTTCCAGGCGTTTCACCGCCTGAGGGATACGGTCATTCACCACTTCATAATCGTAGCGGTCCAGGAAGATCAACTCGCGCCGCGCGTCCGCCAGACGCCGTCGGATTTCCCCTGCGTTTTCGGAATGGCGGGAACGCAAGCGGCGTCCCAGCTCCTGAAACGTCGCGGTGGTGATAAAAATCAGGACCGCCTCAGGAAAGCGGCGTTTGACCTGAAGCGCGCCCTGTACATCGATATCGAGCAGAACGTCCCGGCCGGCCCGGCACATCCGGTCGATAAAAGCCTTGGGAGTCCCGTAAAATTGCCCGTGAACGTCAGCCCACTCCAGCAGTTCTCCGCGTTTCCGCATCGCCCGAAACGCCGCCTCGCTGACAAAAAAGTATTCGCGTCCATCCCGTTCACCGGGCCGGGGGCTGCGTGTGGTGGCAGAAATCGAAAAGACCAGATTCTTCCGGCGGAGCAGGAGATTCCGGCAAAGCGTGGTTTTGCCGGCCCCTGACCCGGAGGATACTACGACCAGCAATCCATGCCGCGTTTTTTTCATGGATTTTTCCCCGCCCCTTCATCCTCCGGCACGGCCGGCACCTCGGAGGACGTCCGATGCTGAATCGCCTGGCGCTGAAGCCGATCCACTTGGTCCCGCATTTGATCGAGCGTGTCCTGAAGGTTTTTGAGTTTCCGGTTCGCTTCCAGAATCTGCGTTTTGCTCTCTTCCGCCGCATTGCCGCCGCTCACGGATTTTGCGTTGATCTCAGGGATGGCCTTTTCCAGATCCGCCAGGCGCTTCGACACGTTCAGATCAGCCAGGCCGGATTCCAGGGCCGAAAGCTCCGATTTGAACACATCCATCTGATCTTTCAACGCGGAGACTTCTTTTTTAAGTTGCTTGAAGCTGCTGCTGGAAACACCAGACGACGAGGCATGCCGCACCACCTTCGGCTTCTTCGAGGATGGCGCAGCGGTTTCTTCGGCGCGCAGCGGCGCCAGAAGGATTCCACCGAGAGCGATCGCCATCCAAAGAACCTTAAAAGCCTGACGGAAAGCCAGCTGCGCCCGGCAAAAATCCGCCGGCCAGGGGGCTTCAAAAGAAACCGGTTTTTTCGTCACGGGATGCTGGAATTCCAAGCGCTGCGCATGGAGAAGCGAGCGAGTCACTCCAAACTGCTCCGCCCAGATGGCCTTCGAACCGTAGGTGCGATCTCCCACGACGGGATGACCGATGGCCGCCATATGAACCCGGAGTTGATGCGTGCGGCCGGTTTTCGGAAATAACGTCACTTGAGAAACCTCCTCGCCACTCTGTTTAGGCGAGCCCGCCGACGCTTTAGTGGCGGGCCTTCCAAATATTTCGTTCACTTCAAACGCGGTCTCCGAGGGGCGCCCCTGGCTGGAGACCGCCATCCGACTGGGCTGCTTCCGGGACCGTCCCACCGGCGCGGTGATGACACCTTTTTTTGCTGAAGGGACCCCTTCGACAAAAGCCACGTATGTTTTACGAACGGTACGGCCATGAAACTGCCGGCTGATGGCGGTCTGAGACACGATGCTCTTGGCGATCAAGAGGACTCCTGACGTGTCCTTGTCCAGACGATGAACCAGCCCCAAACGCTCGGGGTCCGTAAAAACTTTTGCGATGGACGAACCCATATGATCCCGCAGCCAATCGATCAGCGTCGGTCCCCTGTGCCCGGGCGCCGGATGGACGACCAGACCCGCCGGCTTGTTCAACGCCATCAGCGCCTGATCTTCAAAGAGAATTGTAGGAATAATGTCCGCTGATAAAAAATGCCTCGCTCCCGGAAGATCCGGGGAAAAATCGAGCGGGGATTCAAAATCCATCACCTCATAGATTTCGCCGACATGCACCCGGTCTCGAGGTGCTGGAACTTCCCCCTGCCGCTTCACCCCGCCGTGACGCACCCACTTCTGCAGAAAGACCCTCGAGTACTGCGGATACTGACGCGCCAGGATAACATCCAAACGCTCGCCATTGGACTCCGATAAAATCTTAAGCGTTGGCATTGGGTTGAGAAGCGGCCCGGGCGATCAGAATACTGGAAGACACCAGCACCGCACCCAGCGCGATGAGTTGCGACGGGGAAAGGCCCCCCGCCCCCGGCCCGCGTTCATCTCCCCGTAACAACTCCAATCCAAAACGCAACAGGCCATACAGCAGCGTATACAACCAGAAAACATTTCCGTTGGTGTTGGGCCGACGGACCAGAACAATCCAGAGAAACAGCGCGATCAACAGATCGCCGAAGGATTCGTAGAGCTGCACCGGATGCAGGTCGATCCCCAGTGGAGCCAGCGACGCGGAATCCTGGTAGCGAACCGCCCAGGGGATGGATGTGGCACGGCCGTAGCAGCACCCGGCGAAGAAACATCCCCACCGTCCGATGGCTTGCCCCACCGCGATGGCCGGCGCCAGACAATCGGCCACGGATCCCAGAGAAAGACGCCACCGTCGCACAAAGAAAACACCGGTGACTGCCGCAGCAATAAATCCACCGTAAAAGACCAAACCGCCTTCCCAGATCTTCAGGGCATCCAGCAGATGCTGCCGGTAGTAGGCCGCATTCAGGACCACATAAAACAACCGGGCGCCCAGAAGTCCGGAGAGAACCAGTACCGCCACCAGATCCAGCAGATGGCCTTCGGGAATGCGCCGGCGCACCGCTGCCACACGGGCGATCTGCATCGCCGCCAAAAACGCCAGCGCCACCAGCACCCCGTAGGTGCGCAGCGTCATAGGCCCGAATTGAAGAAGGATCGGATGCATTATTTTCGCCGGAGTCCAATCATGAGCGCGCACGCACCCAATGTAATGGCGGAATCGGCCACATTAAACACCGGCCAGATCCGGAAATCGAGAAAATCAATGACGCGGCCATAATGAATCCGGTCGATCATATTTCCGACGGCGCCTCCCAGAACCAGAGCCACCCCCAAGGCGCTCCAGAGCCCCCCGCGTTCCGACAGCCCTCTGGCGCCATAAAGCAGCACGCCTAGAATAACGATCGAGAAAATTAAAAGAGCTTTGTTGTTCTCCTGGAACATCCCGAAAGCCGTTCCGGTGTTTTGCACGTACGTCAGCCAGAAATAATGCGTGAGGACGCGGCTTTCTCCGAGCTGGAAACGGGACATAACCCACCACTTGGAAAGCCTGTCCAATAATATGACGAACCCCGCGATTCCCAGAATCGAGACCAGCCGCAAAGCGCAGTATCTCCTGTGATCCGACAAGGTTTCATTCATCGAATCGCTCCTGTCATCGTATCGACGGCTCCGGCGCAGCGCCCGCAGAGGTCTGAATGGGCCTCATGGGTTCCGACGTCCGGCTTGAAAATCCAGCAGCGGGCACATTTTTGCCCCTGCGTACGCTCCACCTTGATTTGGAGCGCATTCTGTTCCGCATCCGGTGCAGCCAGCGGGACACCCGACACCTCTACCTCGGAGACGATGCAGATCATCGGCCACTGGGTTGCGTAGCGCTTGAGCAGGGCGGCGAGGTTGTCGTTGGTTGCGTAAAACGTTACCTTGGCCTCGAGGTTCCCTTTGATGCGTCCACCCTGGCGTGCTTTCTCGAGAACGCCCAGGATTTGTTCTCGGACAGGGAAAACATCATCGAGCTGCGATTCGGACGTCGAAAGCTGAAAAGCGGGGTTTACGACAGGCAGATCGGCCAGATGAACCCCATCCAGATGGCCTAGCATGCGCCAGGCCTCGTCTGCGGTAAACGAAAGGATCGGCGCCCAGAGCCGGATCAACTGATCCGCCAAATGCCAGAGCACCGTTTGCGCGCTGCGCCGGGAAAGCGAGCCTGCCGGATCGCAGTACAAGCGGTCCTTCAACAAATCCAGATAAAACCCCGACAATGTCGACGTGCAGAAATTCACCAGATGGCCGGTGACCCGGTGGAACTCGTACGATTCGTAGGCCTGGTTGGCGGAGGCCACTTCCGCCTGCAGCTTGGCCAGCGCCCACCGGTCAATCTCAGGCATGTCTTTGAAAACCACCGAATCCCGCTGCGGATCAAAACCCGCCACGTTGCCCAGAAGATAACGGAACGTGTTGCGGATCTTCCGATAGGTGTCGGTCAACCCCTTTAGGATCTCAGGGGAGAGCCGGACATCGCCGGCGTAGTCGCTGGACGCCACCCAGAGCCGCAGGACATCCGCTCCATAGTGTTTGATGATCTCTTCCGGGGAAATAACGTTGCCCAAGGACTTGGACATAGGCCGGCCTTCGCCGTCCATTACAAACCCGTGCGTTAAAACGGCTTTGTAGGGCGCCCGGCCCTGTAGCGCCACCGACGGAATGAGCGAAGTCTGGAACCAGCCGCGATGCTGGTCCGAGCCTTCCAGATACATGTCTGCCGGATACGTCAGGTCCGGCCAGGGCGAGGGCTGGCGCAACACCGCGGCCCAGGACACGCCGGATTCAAACCAGACGTCGATGATATCCGGGGTTTTCCCCTTAACGTCATTCCCCCCGGCCACTGGGGGGGAATCCATGGATCCCCCGCCAGAACCCGCGGGGGATGACGATGGGAGAGCAGGGATCTCAGTACCCCAAAGCCGTTGTCTCGACAAACACCAATCCGGCCGGGATTCCACCATTCCGGTGATGCGATTCTTGCCGTAGGCTGGGATCCACTGCACCTCGTTGATCGCTTTCATCAGCCGGTCCCGCAGATGATCGTGATCCACGCTCATGAACCACTGCTCGGTGGCGCGGAAAATCACCGGCTTGTGGCAGCGCCAGCAGTGTGGGTAAGAATGCTCAATCTCTCCCTGATACAGCAGCGCTCCCTTTGCCTTCAGGAAGTCCATGATCATGCCGTTGGCTTTGAATACATGGACGCCATTCCAGGGCTGTCCGGGTTCTTCGAGCCGCCCGCGATCATCGACGGGAGAAAGCACATCCAGTTTATTGGCCGAGCCCAGCTGATAGTCTTCCCGGCCGTGTCCCGGAGCAATATGCACGAGTCCGGTGCCGGTATCCATGGCAACAAAATCGGCTGTGAGCAACTTGGCTTCCCTGTCGATCCAGGGATGCCGGGCCGTAGCGTTTTTAATTAATTCATGCCCGACGACCGAATGGCCTTCCGGCTTAACAGCCAGCCCGGTCACCTTCAGAAATTCTTCGGTTCGCTTCGAGGCCACGATGTAGATCGTGCCGTCATCCTTCGCCAGGAATTCATATGTCTCGTCCGGATGCAGAGCAATCGCAAGATTCGCCGGCAGCGTCCAGGGGGTTGTCGTCCAGACAACAAAGTTGACCGGAGCATTCGTCGCACCGAAGGTTCCCGGGAAAGCAACGAAAATGGACGGCCCTTTGTCGTTTTCATACTCGACTTCGGCTTCGGCGAGCGCGGTTTCATCGACCGCGCACCAGTACACGGGTTTCTTGCCGCGGTACACATAGCCTTTGGACTCGAGCTCCTTGAAGGTATCGACAATCACCTGCTTATAGCGATCGGCCATCGTGAGATAAGGCTGCTCCCACTTGCCGAGCACTCCCATGCGCTTGAACTCCTGCCGCTGGATCTCGACGAACCGTTCAGCAAACGCTTTGGCTTGTTCGCGAAACTGCGCACGGTCGACTTTGTTTTTGTCGGTGATCTTCAGTTCTTTCATGAGCTGAAGCTCGATGGGAAGACCGTGGCAGTCCCACCCGGGGATGTAAGGCGCATAATAGCCGGCCATGGTCTTATAACGGACGATCAGGTCCTTGAGGATTTTATTCAGCGCATGCCCAAGATGCAGATGACCATTGGCGTAAGGCGGTCCGTCGTGAAGAATGAATTGTTTGCGGCCCTTTTCGCTCGCACGCTGCGCCAGCGCTTTTTCATAAATCTTTTCCTTTTCCCATTGGGCCAGCATCTCCGGCTCCCGCCTGGGGAGATCGGCTTTCATGGGAAAGTCTGTTTTCGGAAGATGAACGGTTTTGGAGTAATCCATTTACCCTCTCCCCACCCCTCCCCCTCCGCAGGGGGAGGGAGCATGAATCTTTTTGCCAACACCATTCCCCCTCTCCCTGTTGAGGGAGAGGGACGGGGTGAGGGAATGATCATTCATCAATTGTTTCAAACTCCGTTTATAAGGCTTCCTGGCAACACCCTGTTCCGTGACAATGGCGGTAATCAAATTCGCCGGAGTGACATCAAATGCCGGGTGCCGGGCGTGGGTCCCCTTCGGAGCAATCCGCTGCCCCCGAACCATCACGACTTCTTCGGCCGAGCGTTCCTCGATGGGGATCTTCCGGCCGTCGGCCGTGGTCAAATCCACCGTGGAGGTCGGCGCCGCCACATAAAACGGAATGCCATGATGGGCCGCCAGCACCGCCAGGCTGTAGGTGCCGATTTTATTCGCGGTATCGCCGTTGGCCGCGATACGGTCCGCGCCCACGATCACCGCGTCCACTTTTTCCGTTTTCATCAGATGCGCCGCCATATTGTCCGTCATCAACTCAAAAGGGATCTTCTCCTGCTGGAGTTCCCAGGCGGTCAGCCGGGCCCCTTGGAGGTAGGGCCGCGTTTCCGACGCGATGACCTTTCGAATCTTTTTATCGTGAAACGCTGTCCAAAGAATACCGAAGGCGGTCCCCAATCCAGCGGTGGCGAGCGACCCTGTGTTGCAGATCGTCATGACACTGGCATCGCGCGGCAGCAGATCCGCTCCGTAACGACCCATCCGCCGATTGGATTGACGGTCTTCTTCTTCCATCCGAATCGCCTTCCGCTCAAGTGCCTTGGCTAAAGACTCCGGATCTTTCACCGGAGCGATTTCCCAAACCCGGCGCATTCGTTCCAGCGCCCAATGCAAATTAACCGCTGTGGGCCGGGCCTTCAAGAGACCCTCGGACGCTTTAATGAGTTCCTGCCGTTGTTCGTTCAGCGTTCGATTCCGGCAGGACCGGGCCGCCAGCACAATCCCATAGGCCGCCACACAACCGATAGCCGGTGCGCCCCGGACCACCATGAGCCGGATGCCTTCTTCCACCTGCCGCCAATGGCGGCATGTCCGCCAGACGACTCGATGCGGCAACAGCCGTTGCTCTAAAAGCAGCAACCGGTCTTTTTTCCAAATAAATGCCCGTGTCTTGGGAAAAATCCTGCAGGCAGGACTCACTCGAACATCTCCTAGGGAATGGATTCCATGACGCGCTTCAGTTCATCTTCGGAACGGCCGCAGATGTTCACGGTCTTCTCGCGGGCTTTCTTGCCCCGCATAATATGAATAGACTTCCCCTTCACTTCAAAAAACTCCGCCAGGTAATCGATCAGGACGCCGTTGGCGGCTTCATTAATCTGAGGAGCCATCACCCTGACCCGAACAACGCTTCCAACCCGTCCGACGACTTCATTTTCGTCCGAACCCGGAATGACGCGTACGCGAATAATCATTCGTTTCCTGCCTCCCCTTTGGTTGACTGGGCCATGCTAGTCAGACGTTTTTGAAAGCTCGTGTGACCGTTGGGCCGCGCGCCGAAGCGCTTGAGCAAATATTTTCTTGAAGCCTTTTCCGGAGAGGACCTGGAGCGCCGCTTCCGTGGTTCCTCCCGGTGACGTGACTTTCTGACGCAAAACCCGCGGTTCATCCGGGGACTGGGACAGGAGTTGACCGGCGCCCCGCAGGGTTTGCCGAACGAGGGCGTCGGCTACGGATGGAGCCAAGCCCAGCGCCACACCGGCTTCCAGAAGCGTCTCGGCCAGAAAAAACACGTAAGCCGGGCCGGAACCGGAAAGGGCGGTGACCGCATCCATGTCGCGCTCTTTGACCTGCACCACGGTACCGACTGTTCCAAAAATCGCCCGGGCCATTTTCAAATCAGCGGCTTTGGCCCACCGTCCGGGCGCGATCGCCGCAGCGCCGGCGCCTACAAGCGCCGGGGTGTTCGGCATAATCCGGATCGCGGAGACTCCCGGGACAAGGAAGCGTTCCAAAAAATCAGTCCGGATGCCGGCCGCGATAGAAAGAACTCTCTGGGAACGACGGATTGACGGCCCAAGGTCTTTCAGCACGCCGCTCATCTGCTGGGGCTTTACCGCAAGCAAGACGATATCCGCATGATGAATCGCCAGGCGATTATCAGAGCAGATACAAATACCGTAGGCCTTGCGAAGGCGCTTTAAGACATCGGGCCGGACATCGGTCACGGTAATCTGCGAGGGTTTCCAATGGCCTGAACGGATCAGTCCGGCCACGAGCGCCTCGCCCATATTTCCGCCGCCGATCAAGGTAATGGACGTCATGCCCGGGCCCCGAATAAGGCGGTTCCCACGCGAATCATCGTTGATCCTTCTTCAATGGCCACCTCAAAATCCGAACTCATTCCCATCGAAAGGATGTCCAGATGGGTTTTCTCAAAGAGCTTCCGCAAAGCCGCAAAATAAGGCCGCGCTTCTTCGGCTGCTTTTGTCAGCGGCGCGATTCCCATCAGACCCTTCACTTGAAGCGCGGTGCGAGACTGAACCTCCGAGATAAAGTCGACCACCTTTTCCGGCGATAAACCATGCTTGGTCGATTCCGTCGAAATCTTCACTTCAACCAGGCACGGAACCTGTCGCCCCAGCGCTTTGGCATGACGATCCAGGTCTTCGGCCAGTTCCATCCGGTCCAGCGTCTGGATCAGATCAAAGAACTCCGCCGCTTTTTTCGCTTTGTTCGTCTGCAGCGGGCCGATCAAATGTAAAGCCGCCTCAACCCGCTTGGAGCCATCTGGATTTCGATACTTCGCACCAGCTTCCTGAACTCGATTCTCCCCAATGTGACCGATACCCGCTTGCAGGAAAGGAAGGACTTGTTCAAAAGGAACTGTTTTCGTAACAGCCACCAACGTAATTTCTTTCGAACTCCGTCCGGAACGTTTGGCCGCCGCTTCCAAACGGCTTTGAACCCGCGCGATTTGTTCTGAAATTTGGTCTTGCAAGCGCATCGATTATAGTTGATTTTTCGTCGAAAAATCAACCGGAACTCAACACCGTCATCCCCTGCGGTTGTTGGCAGGGGATGACGTTTTTTGCTAGGGGACTACGTGGATGGTTCGATCGGCTATGGCGATGTTCTGATGGTTGTCGCTGACCATGACATAAACCCGGTAAAAACCGGGGTCAGCAGGCGCACGCAGCCGGGCCTGTCCAGGAGCCTCCTCTACCGGCTCAGCGGGGAAGAACCGGGGAGCCTGCAGCGCTATGGCGTCACTGAAAATGTCCGTGATCATGTATTGATAGCGCAGAGGGTCACCGGAAGAGGATGAAACAGAGAACCCGATCGTGAATTCCCCCTTCGGCTGAAGCGGCGTCGGCGCTTTCAGCGTCATCTGGACAATTTTTGGGACACTCCGAGGCGGTTTCTGTCCGGTATAAAGGGAATACAGCGTCCAATAGCCGGCGCGGCGTCGTTCCCCAAAGTTCACGTTGTACCAGGTCAGGCTGTCCTGATTGCGCTGATTCCCAAGCACAAAAGCAAACCCTCCCAGGGAACGCGGCCGGACAGCCTCGATCTGGTACCAGATTTTCTCGTAGTTCTGTGCTTTAAAATGATCGAAAGCGTCATAGGGCAGCTGGTTGCGATCCTTGCGCATCTCCCAGGAACCGCTGGGGCCGAACTCGGTGGCCATCACGGGTTTCTCGTAACCAACACTTTTTAGGCTGGACACCATACCTGAAAAATCACCGTAGACATTCGCTCCGACGATATCGAGGCTGGGGAGGTATTTCTTTAAATACAGGATTTCCGGAGGAGAGGCCGCGTAGACAACCGGATGATTGGGATCTTGCCGGTGGATCTCCCGGATGATTTCTTCGAGAAACCGGCCAAATTCAGCTTTCTCTTCCTCATTTTCCGTCCAGTAGAAAACTTCATTGCCGATCGTCCAGCTCAAAAGCGCGGGATGGTCTTTCATCTCATCCACATGGGAGAGAATCAAATGCTTCAGCCCCGCCAGATGACCACCGTCCCGATAACTTTCAACCGTCTTATCCCGAATGGGATTGAGCCAGAAACCGAGATTGACCATCAGGCCGTTGGCGTGCGCTTGATCGAGGTACTCCCGCGTGGCCCCGCCCCAGATCCGAACCGCATTGGCGCCCATCTCATGCGCCATGCGGAGATAATCTTCTCCTTTTTCACCCACCGCATCGTTGCAGCCGACTCCCTTGACGAAAAAAGGCTTCCCATTGACGCTCAACTCCCAGCCGTCCCGGATTTTGAGCACTTTGACAACAGAACCAGAAGAAACCGGTGCACTCCAGACAACAGGAGCAGCCGCAAAAAGACAGGCAACCAACAGACGATAAGAGGATTTCATCTTACTCGGGAATCGAGGAAAGGGAGTGTGCTTTAAAAAACTCCCAGATAATTTTGCTGGCATTGACGGTCTGAACCAATGTGCCGGTGGCCCATCCATGAATGACCTCTTTGCCGTCCGGCCAGGTGGGGCCGCCTTCCATCAGCTTGTAGAGAACAACCGGGGCGCCGGGTTCGCCTTCCGCCGGTTTATAGACCTCGGTGACAAAATGCAGGTCCGTCCGGACTTCCGCCGCTTTTTTGCGGCAATAATTGGCTTTGACCCACCAGGCGATGGTATCGGGAACCGGCTGGAGCGAACCGGAGAAGGCGGGGTTCTTGCTGGGTCCCCCTTCGAAGGGGACCTGCCGATCTTTGACGATGGAATGCATTTCAATGACCGGGACCGGACGTTTGGCACGGGGAATGTCCACCACCATGGTGCCGCCAACGGAAGCGATGGCCGCCAACCGGCGCGATAATTCGCCAGCTAACCGGTAGACCATCATGCCGCCGTTATCCACTCCAGCGGCATAAACGCGCGACCGGTCCAGGGGATAATTTTTCTGAAGCTGGTCCAGCAAATCTGATACGAATCCGACATCGTTCACGGAGTCGCGTATCGCCTGCCCGCAACACTTTCCCGCATTCCAGCTCCCGCCGATTCCTTCCGGATAAACCACCATAAAGTGTCTCTTGTCAGCCACTTCGCTCATCCGGGTCTGCCGGCGCGCAATCTCCGGAGTTCCGGAAATACCATGGAAAAGGAGAACAACCGGCAACGGGGTTTTACCGTCATAGCCGCGCGGGAGGTGGATCAGGTAGCGCCGCAAAAGATCCCCTTGAACCATCGTGCGCACCGTATCCGGCCAGACTCGATTCGCGTTGTATTCGCTCAGGGCGGCCTGGCATGCATCGGTTAACTCTTCGGTGTGTTCATTCAGGCAACGGGCCAGCTTATCCCCCTGCGGTTCGCCCTCCTGGCAAAATCGTGCCGCATCAACTCCGCAGGAATCGGTCGGGAATGGCTCAACAGCTGCTCCAATCCAAGGAAATGAAACGATCAGAACGGCAAGGGGAAAGGGGTTCCGCATGGGCCTTTATCCTAGCTCTATCCAGACGGTAAAACAAGCACCCAAGTGCGACATCACACACCCCTCAGCGGGACGGCCGAAACAACCTATTCAAGGCCATTTGATGTGTAGGGGCGCACGATGTGCGCCCGCCATCGAATTAACGACCCGATGGATTCGATTACATATATTTCGATGGATTTATTCCATGAAACCGAATGGTCCCCATGGATTTTCGGGCGGACAGCGGTCCGCCCCTACATATCCGTTGATCCCTCATGCCCGGGCGGGCAGCCGCCCGCCCCTACAAATCCAATTCCAGGCAAACCCCAGCGGTAGGATAAAACGCATCGTTAGGGTCAAACCCCTTTTGTCTTGCTTTCTGAGTCGACCATTAAGACAATAAGGCAACTACGTCCCCTATCCCCCCACAACGTCCCCTATCCCCACTAATTGACAGTCTGATGGATAATATCCAAGATAACGCTATGGACTCCGCCAAAACCGCTCGCATGCCGTTGTGGCTAAAGGTTGTCGGTGTCGTTGCCAACATTGGTGCTGCGCTTCTCGCGGGACGCCTTGTTTGGGAGGAAACCGTATGGACATGGGCACGAGGGCCCCAAATGGTGGGGTTTTCATTGGCTCACGGCAATTACTTTTTTTTGCTCCTTAGCGCTCCCGTGCTTACTATTTGGTTCGTGATAGTGACCGCTCTTACTGTGATGAGTCTTATAAAAGGAAAGCTGGTCTCCGTTAGAAGGCTGGTGGCGTTAGGCTTAACGGTCGTAATATTTGTTGTCTCTGGGTTGCCTGACCGCTTCTGGCATAGATTATTCATCAGTAAAACGGTCCATTCCGCGAAGGCTCCCAAGTTAATTAACCACGCCGCATATCTAAACGACCTCGGACTGGTTCGTGCGATGGTCTCGCATGGAGTACATGTCAACGTTAAGGATCCGAGTGACTGGCGTACGCCACTCCATGCTGCGGCAGTCACCGGCCACATCCCAATTATCATTTATTTACTTTCACAGGGAGCTGATATCGACGCATTGGACCGCGAAGGAGATAGTCCGCTGCAACTCGCAATTTCAAACGGAAATACGAAAGCAGCAGCATACTTAGAAAAGCAGGGCGCCAAAAACATTCACGGAACCGAAGCACAACGGGAAAAAGCGATTGAAGACATCGTCAAGGAGGGTATTTTGGACTCCTATAAAAACAATTCTGCCCATGGCCACTTGTGAAAGGATTCCGGCAGGATTAACCCTTCAAGAACCCGCAAAGCCGCGTAA
>JBAZWU010000018.1 GCA_041660185.1 Elusimicrobiota bacterium
CTGGGATTGCACCGCCAGTAGCGTAGCCTGTCAGCTTCTTGACTTCGGCCTCGCGCTCCGGATCGAGTGTCCACATATTCTGCGACGGGTCCGCTGGGGCGACGGCGCTAGCAGGCTGTGCTGTTGCCGGGGATGTAGAAGACACCGCCGCGGTTTCCGCAGCGTCTATGACGGCGCCTCTTCCGGCCAGCGTGCCGGCCGCACTCTTTGGGGAGAACTGCTCTTTCAGCCACCCGATCGCACCGCCGTCTGCGAACCCGATCGTCTCTTGCGGAGCTGCTCGTGTGGATGCCAACAGATTGACATACTGCGCAAATGGCACAGGGGCCACGCCTGTCTGTTTGGCGGCACCAAGATACTGCCCGTATTGGGCGAGCATGGGGTTCTGCGGTTGCGGGGCTGCGCCGTATGCGGGGATCTGGCCGCCGTCAGCGTATGCCTCTACGGCGCCGCCGGTGGAGAACTCCAACGGTTTCATAGTGTCTGGATTGATGCCCTGATTGATGTATGCTGCACGCTCAGCTGCGTCAGTGGACTTCCCGCCGAAGAACCGCATGTAATAATCTTGCGCAGCCTGACGCTCCTCCGGAAGCGCTTTCTCATCCTGCATTTTCATCAGCAGGGTATTGCGCTGCTTCTCACGCTCAGCGGCGCCTTCAGCCACACCGGCTTGCGCCGAGTACAGACGTTCGCGAGCTTGACTGCCTGTGGAGCGCTGCTCGTACTCCTTCATGGACTTCTCATGCTCCATCTGGCGCTCGCGGAACGATCGCGTGTCATCCAGTTCTTGCTGTTTATGGTCGAAGGGCTTGAGAGCTTGGTACTTGTTCATGAACCCGCGCGCAACCATCGCGTCGCCAATGCCGCCGTCGGCCTTGCCCATGAACCGGTTGTACTCCGCCAGCATGGCGTCGGCGGCGGAAGGGCCGCGGTCAGTGTATTGAATGGGCCCGCCACCCCTATCGATCCTACGCTCAGCGACTCCAGCGGCCGCTTTCACCGGCGCTTTTTCCGGCTCCTTTGGCAGCTCTGTAGTAGCGGCTGGGCGGGTTAGACCCTCGCGGCCGAAGTCGTCGGGTATTGCTGCCTGTTTTGCTGGCTGGCGGATGGTTGGCGTGCGCACGTTGCCGTGAGACTCATAGGTGCCTGGGGCCATGTACCCCATCTCAGCGTTGAGTTTCTCCTTGCGCCTACGTTCAGCTTCCTGTTCGCGGGCAGCGCTGGCAACATTACCAGATGTGGAAAATGACCTTCCTAGATCGAGAGCACCCATAATCAGTTCCTTTGGAAAGTCCAGCTGCGCACGGCGCGGGGATTGGCCCCTGACCGGATGCGGAAATATTCGCGTTTGGCGTCAGACAACCTCTTGTACCAGTCTGCTTCGTGTCGTGCTGACGCACCAACATTCTGGCCATCAACATCATTACTCAACAGCAGCCTGTACGCTGCATACTCAGCCAAGTCCAGATGATACTCCTCCGGGATCTCGGGGGTGCTGTATGTGGCCAGTACGTCAGTTGGCAAACGAGCTACGCGCAGGTTGATGGTGATCACCGCCTCCGGAACTGGGTAGACCCGGATGTATCCAGAGCGCTCATCACAGATGAACATGGACGGCTCTCCAGTGGCAGTAGTCAGGTTCGTCGGAATGAATCGACGAGTGTAGTTCTCCATATCGCGGGAGTTCGTGCTAACGGCGGCTGATGCCACGAATATGGTGCCAACCGGCAGAGCATATTCCGGCTCACCGATCTCGGTGGTGATGGTTGCTGAGTCCAGGAGGGCGTAGGTAGCCCGAGCAAACCTCGACTCCGCCTCGGACAGCATGCGCAGTATCAGCGCATCGGACCAGCGGTACGGCTCAGCAGCATCCTTCAGGATGTCTGTCCGGAGGTAATCGAGGAGCTCCTGGCCTGTCATACGGCCTTCTTCTTGCTAACCTTGGCGGGGGCCGGGGCGTTAAACTCAGCCAGAACGGCGTCGATGTCGGATACAACGTCTTCTGCAGCTGGCTCAACAACCGCGGATACGACTTCAGCTTCCACGACAGTCTCGACCACGGCCGCCTGCTCAGCCAGAACTTCGGCAATTACGTCCTTTACGGGATCTTCCGGCACTGCTTCAAGGACATCATTCTTTGCCAGCAACGCAGTGTAGATGAACAGTTCGCCAGTCTCTTTGTGCCTCAGCATCTTTGCCATGTCTTCTCCTCAGAATTTGGGTGAGGCCGGCGAACCAGCCTCACGAGGTGCTTCTTAAACGATAGTGCAGATTGCGTGGATCTTGCACACCAGAGTGGTGGCATCGTCACCTGCTGGCATCAGCAGGTCCAGAGTGTCGGCGGTGGTGTAGAACTTGCCGTTTGTCTGAGACGTGCCGGTTGCGATGGCGTACGCGCCAGCGCCCAGATACTTGGTGCCAGCAGCTGCGCTTGTGTCCACAGCAGAGACCCAGCTGGAAGTGCCAGAACCGTCGCCGACAGAGATCGTCGGGGTGGCAGAGGTTTCCGGGGTGACGATTTCCAGGATGACAGCTTCGACCCAGGTGCCGGCCGGAATATTCAGCACAGCCATGGTGTCGCCATCAACCGTCATGTTGCGACGGGTCGCGTCGTAAGTGCCGGTGAGCACGGTGCGCACTGGGGAGCCAGCGTAGTTGCCACCAGAGCTAGCAGCAACAACGGTGCCGTCGGTGTAAGTAGTGAATGCAGTTGCCATATCAGTTCTCCTTGAAAGTTGAAGTGGTGGGGGTTACCCCCCACCGTGTTTCTTAGCCCTTGTACACGTAGGCGGATGCCAGCGCGGTCGGGTCGATCACTTTGTAGCCGTATACTTGCAGGCCGCGCATGATGTCGCCGAAGGTGCTCTCTGCACGCAGAGTCTCGGTCTTCACCAGCTGGGAAGCGAACGTCAAGCCGTTGGTATGGCCGGCGATGATGTTCGAGCAGCTGTTTGCGCCGTCGGCTACGTGGGCCATGTTGTTGCTGACGTAGATGGTTGTGCCGTCGATCATACCGACTCGGCCGTTGCGCATCACGGAGACACCATCACCGGACATGGAGGCATCTTTGATATCGGACTTCTTCAGCAGCGAGTTAGCCCAGAACGGCAGGACGAAGAAACGACCTTGCTCAGGGATGTTTTGCTGAGACAATACTTCATTCAGGTCCACCAGGGTGTCGATGATGTTCACCTTGGTCAGGGCCAGCGGAGTACCTGTAACGCCCAGGTTGATGTTGGCCGAGATTGCGCCAGCAGTTGCGCCGCGGTTCGAAGCGGAGAACGACGGGATGATGGTGCCGAGCACGTCACGGTCAACGGAGATCTTCATCTGCTCGGAAGCGTCAGTAGACCACTTGTTCATCATGTCGATATCGGACTGGACTGCCATCACGTCGTCGGCGATAGCGGACCAGTATTTGCCCTTGTCGATCAGCAGCTCAACCACGCTGGAAGTCGGACGCTGGTTTGTCAGGCTCTGGCCTGCGGTGTAGTCGTTGATGGTCAGAGTCGGTACGGTGCGGATCTTCACCAGGTCGCCCTGGCCTTTGATCTCGCCTTCGTAGTCGGTGTTGCTGATCGCGGCCAGCACAGTGGTGGCGTAGAACTTCTCGATCAGCTTGCTGGACCAGATTTGAGGGATGAATGTACCGGAGTACGCGGGGGAAACCACGCTGCCGGCTGCGATTGGATATGCCATGTTATTTCTCCTTGACTAAAAAGTTATGCTGCTATGCGATTTTCTCGCTGGGCTTTGAACAAGTCGCGCTCTTGCTTATCGAACTCTTCCTTGGTGATCTTGCCAGTACGTTGGTCGGAGTACAGTTTCTGGATTGCCTCTGGCGTCCACATCTTGTCGTTCGCCGGGGCCTGCGCAGGAGCTGCGGTACGGGACTTGCCTGGTGTCACCAGCTTCGAAGCATCGGCTACTGGCGGAACAACTACCAGCGGTGCTACCTCGGGTTTCGTCTCTTCGAGGAACTTCTCGAAGAACTTGGCGGTGCGGACCAGATTCATCTTCGTATACGCATCGGTCAACAGTTCCAGTCGTGTGGCGCCTGTGAAGCCGTCCACCTCGTCGAGCCAGACCAGGAACGCCGGATCGACATTTACCTGCTTCCAGTTCGGCACCTGCTTGGTCAGAGCGTCGTTAAACATCTCTGCTGCGGTGCGGGCGGTTGCTTCGCTGATGCTATCTACCGACTGTTTCAACTCGGTCACGCGGGTCTCAAACTGACCACCTGCGTTCTTTACAGCGGACTGGGCGACTACAGTAGCGATCTTGGTGATCAGGTCAATCATGTCCTGGCCGAAATCTTCCACGTCTTGTGCCGTTACCGCTGGCGACTGCGCTGGTGCGGGGGCTGGCTGCTCTTCCTTCTTCAGGTTGATCTGCGACAGCAACACGCGCATCTGCTCAATCTCCGAGTCTTTCTTCTTGACCATTCCTTGCAGCACGTTCCATCGCTGGTCTGCTACACGTACTTGCTCCCGGAGTACATCCAGTTCCGGGTTTGATTCCTTGGGTGAGGCCGGTGCTTGAGCACTGACATCAGGTTTATCGGCGTCTTCCGCTGCTGGGATAGCGTCCGGAGTTACGGTGGGTGTCTCGAGGTCGGCGGTTGCTTTGGCTGCCATCGTGGCTGCTGCTTCCGCGCGAAGACGATTCTGCTCCGCGATCATCTGGTCTGCTTTTTCACCTTGCTTTTTCGGGTCTGCCATTTTCATTTCTCCTTGATGCCATTACTCGTAACTTTTCAGCTTGGAGCCGAGGTCACTTTCACGCTTTTCGAAACATGCTGGGGGCTCCGTTGATGAGCTTCTTCAGCTCTATCAGCAACTGCGCACGCCCCTGCAAAATGCGCAACTGTGTTTCATCTGCTTGCATGACGACCCCAGCTTGGAGGTCTGTCAAGTTTGCGTCCAGCCAGTCCATGAACGGCTTTTCATATGCGCCGATGCGCGCCATGGACTCTGCTACACGTTGATCAGGATTGATCATTACACGTTCTTGCAGGCGATCGCCGTGATGGTGGCTGCGCCAGTGCTGGTTGTTCCGGTAGCGGCGGTGGCTGTGCACAGCAAGGCTGTGTTTGCCGACAAGACACCGGAGAACTGCAGGTGGGCGCCGGCCGAGCCGGTAACAACGCCAGTAGCTGCGAACTTGCTGGTAGAGCCTGTCTGCCCGATCAAAAAGTCTGGAGCCGCGCCGTCGCCTGCGGCGAACGTGGTAACGATGACAACGTCCATGATAACCACGCGCTCGATGGAGCTAGCTGCAATCAGAGTGGTGGTGCCGGTCGACGTGCGAATGAACGCATCGTTGCTACCTACCGGAAACTGAAGTTCCGAACCATCCTGGCCCAGAATCTTGTTTACTACGATTTCTTCGCGATTGCTCATGTCATTTCCCTTTCACTTTGCCGCCGCACTTGAACGGCATTGGTTTTTCGGTGCCCATCTTCTTTTCCTTCTTCTCGAATTTGGGGCTTTCTTTCTTCTCCATCGCTTTCGTTTCTTTCTTCTCGAAGGACTTGGAGAACGGGTTTGGTTTCTTGCCTGCCATAGTACAGCTCCTTTTAGACGTTGACAATAGTTACTGCTTACTTACGCTGTAGGCGTAAGGGCTCCTTTGCTGAAGTTGTCCGTAACAGCGGACCCATCTGCCAGCGATTCTCCGCCGGGTGCTGCCGGCATACCGCCCTGCCCTGGCATTGCTTGTGGCACAACCGACCCGCGCGGCGGAACTACTCGATTGACGTCGATCTGCAGCCCTTTCGCGGCTTCGCGCAGGATCTCGGCACGACCTTCCGGACCCACGATCTGTGCGTCGATCGGATTGTTCGTGGCAACCAGGAACTCGTTGCGGCGCAACTGAAGGGTTTCCATCTGCATGAGCGACACGGCACCTCGTGCAACAACCTGAGCATCGCCCTTGATGGTCTGGTCTGGGTTGTACAGCATGTTGTAATTAAACAACATCTCTAGCTGAGGGGTGAGGATCTTTACATCAATGTTTGACACGACGCCTTTCAGCCCCTTGTTGGCGGCGTTCAGTGCCATGGACATGCCAGACGCTGTACGGCCGATGTTACCTTCCGTGTTGCCCCCCATGATGCGCGGGATCAGGCTGAAGTCATCGGCGAACGAGTATGCCTTTTCAATGACGGCAAGGGTCTGGTCAGTATTGGACTGGGGCTGGAAGAACTCCACAGCTTTTGTGTTCGACCCTGTCTGGCTCTCGCCGAACTGCCATACTTTCAGCGGGTAAATATTCGTGATGTCCTCGCCGGGTGCCAGACGGTCTACGTTTATGCCAACTTGCGGGCCGCCGGAAAATGCCATGTTGTTGACCATGGATCGTACGGCTGCGTTCGCGATACCCTGTACATCGGCCAGGATGTCAACCAGCCCGAGACCCCAGTACGCGCCGGGGACCTCTTCGTAGCTGGTCTTGTAGTAGTTGCGACGTTTCATGGGGTCGGCATTCAACTGGGCCTTGATGACCCAGCGGCCGATCAGCCACACATCAGCTTCGTAATCAGCGTCCGGATCAGCGACTTCCCCGCCAGTCAGACCCCACTCTACCAACTGGCGACCCTGCACCGGACCGTGATATTCGAGCGCGTCGATTGTGACGTTGGAGGCCGAGGACGGGATGTATATCTCGCCGTTGATGTCAGCACGTGTCAGCAGCTCGGAGTGGTTCACCCAGTCGGTCAGGCCACCGCGGCCATATTCATCCAGCACCTCGCGGATCGCGTTCTCGTCAAACCCTTCAACTCCGATCATGGCATACAGGTCGCCGCGTGACAGACTTACGTGCTCGATGAAGTACCCCTCCTGCGGAGAGGTAGCACCTGGTGATGGGAAACAGCGCAGCGGATCTACGCGCTCGAACTCAGGCACGATCGCGTCAGCCACAACCGGGGCCCACTGACCGGACGAATTGTCCCACTTCATTGTTGGGCGTTTGCGAATCACCGGTCCTTTGAAGTGCGCGGCCGGGAATGTGACCATGTCGTTCAGGAAGTCAGCAATAGCAGACACCCAGCCTCCTTGTATCATCTGGTCATACATGGTGCGCTCCATCGCCATCGCGGAAGCCCTGGCGGACTCTAGGGCCCTCTCTTGCTCTGCGGCGGTGAGCTCCGATGTACGGGCGGCGATCGCCTCTGGCTGCATGGGCTGCATCGTCTGAGCAAACGCGATAGCGAACTCGGCTGCTACCTGGGCCTTGATCTTGGCCGCCATGTCTTCCGACAGACTGGGCTTCGGAGTAGCATCCAGCGTCCAAGGCTTTTCAGTCTGGCCGATGTAAATGTCTCGCAGCCAGGCTTCGGCCACGCGCGCCTTGTTGGCGGTGATGCGGGCGTATTCTTCAGAGCCGCCAAACTTCTTGATCTCGGCCAACACAGTCGGTTCGTACTTACCAGCCCGAGCGCGCTGCGCGGCAAGAATGCGGGGGGTGATCATGTCCTTGGCCCGCTTGGCCTCCTGCCAACACGTCAGCACGTGAGATGCCAGCCCGATGATGTGCGACTGGTTGTTTGCCTGTTCGGCGGCCTGCCTGTCGGCGATGTCTTTCTCGTGTGCGTCGATCTGCGCGTTGTTTGCGTACCTGAGTATGCCGGTGTCGAGTGCTCCTGCCATATTCTCTCCTTACACCCCAGCGCTGACGCTGAGCATGGTGTTGCGTGTAGACAGGGCGGAAGCTGCCACCTTGGCTAGTTGGTCTGCGGCACTGAGCGCGGCGTCGGCCTGGATCTTGGCCTTGTCGATATTGCCACCGCGCACAGACTCAAAGTTTCTGATGTTGAGCTCGAATGGCTTGAACGTAGCGTTATTGACGTTTTCCAGTGCCACCGACGAGCGCATCTTCTCTTCTTCGATCTTCGCTGAGTACAGGCGCACTGCGCTGTCGTATAGGCCGGTCTTCGCGGCCAAAATGACCTTGGCGTACTCGACTGCATTATTGGGCTGCACCATCGCAACTTTGATGAAGTCGCCCATAGCCGATACAAACGCTGTGCGCAGCGCAACGGCCTGCTGGATAGCGAACTTCGTGTTCTCGTTGGCCACGTCGAACGCCTTGATCGTGATATCGCGATTAATGCTGGTGAGCTTCTTCGACAGCTCGAGCTGGATCGTGTTTACACCGTCATTTACCACACCAGGTGCGACATAGAATCCACGGGATGCTGCGGCATCAACAACCGCGGCTTCGGCGCGTAGCGCCTCTTGCACTTCTCGGTCTTTTGCTCGGTTCCAGATTGCTGTCTCAACTGCGGCCGGCATGAAGCTGCCGTTCGCTATGGTGTCTATGATCCATTGGTCAGACCCGGTCTTTACTCCGGCGGCGATGTCGGGGAAGAACGCATCCAGGAAGTTTAGAATCTGCCCCTGCAGTGACTGGTTGAACGTGCCGAACGCATAGTCGAACGCGTCTTTGACGTCGGTGGTGAAATCTGTTGTCGGGAGTAGCGGGGCAGCCACATCTTCTGGCACCACCTCGGCGATGGTCAAATCTACAGGCATCCCGCCTGGCGAGTATGTCGATAGACCGTTCGCCGCCGCTGCAGCGTTTGATAGGGCTGTGTCTGCTTTCGCGAGCGAACTGTCGGCGAGCGCCTTCGCGTCGTTATACGCGGCTGATGCTTCTGTTGCGACCGTATCTGCTGTAGCCATAGCCACGCCCCCTAGTAAGTCCTTGCTACCATGATAACCCGTCTGGGCTAGAAAGTCACCCGGCTTTGATTGCTGTAATCAGCTCGTATAGTACCGGATCTGAATATGCGAAAGTCCCGCTCGACATGTCTCTGTTCCTGTCACCGATCGCGGTCACTACGTCTGGCCAGTGAAGCCCCTTGTACGTGATGACGCAGTTCACACTAGAATCTGACCAGACTACCCCCTCGGGCAGGGTGACCGTTTTCGACGCCACCTCGTTGCCGTCCGCGTCCAGCAGGGGCTTCCAACTTTTGAACGTAAACGAGCCTTCCTGCCAATTGAAGGTGTAGGCCGCGGTGCCGTAAATTTCAACCTGTGCGCCATCTTCGCCAGAAGAGAACATTCCGACAGCCTCGCCTGCGTCCGCGAAGCCAGCTCCGTCCGCAATCAACCCAACCGGCGTCAAATGCACCTCGGTCACCCCGTGCATCGCGGAGTCGTTCTGCGCGTTCGACGCGCCCACGCCGTCTTTGACGTAGGTTATCTTCGCATCGGCGTGCCAAGTTTTGAAGAAATCTGGAACGGTTGCTATGACTGTGCTCGACGCCGCTGGGTAGGGCGGGATGTAAGTAGCGTAGGTGAGGGGATTTTCAGGGTTCAAGAACTTCGAGTCGGCGGCATACCCATGCACCAGAGTTCCGTTAATTACTTCCGCCCCCATGAAATTTTCGGCGACACGATCCTGAGCGTACACATCAAGCTCTACGGCGTACGCTCCGCGCGTCGATGTGTGGGCTTCTCCGGTACGACAGTACCAGTTGCCATAGACGTCTTGGCGCGACAGACCCAGTTCTACCCCATCTCTGTCATTGTGACGAGTGACTGTCTGCGTCAGATAACCGATAAAGACCTCTTCCCTTGGAGTTGGCTCCCCGTCTACGGAGTAACTGATCGTGGCTTCGCGTCTCGTAACTTTCACACCAGCTTGCGTCAAATTAGCACTGGTGTCGCTCTCGATGGTGTCGGAGAAATTTGACTCGGAGAACTGGATTTCTCGTTTGGTGCGGCGTCCGACGCGGATGCTCGTGTATGGATATGAATCGTACTTCGTGTCAACATCGCGCTTGATCTGAAACTCCCACGCGCTCGGAAGCGCGGCCCCTGTCTTCAGGCCCGCGATGAATTCGTCAGAATTCTTTTTGAACCATGCTTTTCGGCGGGTGTTGAAAGCGGCTGCTCCAGCAGTCCAATCGGCGGCCCATTGACTATCTAAACCATCCGTCCCAGAATAGGCCAGAGATGGCTCTACTGGAATAGTGCCGCCACCAAAAACAACACAGTCTTCCGGGACAGTAAATTCTAACTTGTGGTTGTATGTAAAAGATGGAGGGTAGCTAACATATTCGAACATCCAGATATCCGACCCACCACTCCAGTTATCTCTCCAGTTGTTATAGTCCTCATACGCGGTCATGTACCGTTCCCGCGCATACCCAGTGTCGTAGTCCTCCGCTCGGGCCTCACTCACCAATACTGTTCCATCCGAAGCAATAACATATAGAACCCCGTCGCTAGCACCGGGAGGCACTAGCCCAATACTCACCCCCCGATACGGAACCGGGTTCGGCATCGACATCATGACGTAGTCCGTCACACCACCAGTCGTCCTGGCGACGTTGTTCTGCGCGTCGTATTCAACAACCACGCCAGTCGCGGCGTCGGTCACCCGGACGATCTTTATGAACCCGCGGCCCATGTCTGTCGAGTACGAAGCGGCTACGCGGCCAGCCGCGGCTATTTCGTCCGCTGAGGGAGCTGCTCCAGAGGTGCTGACCACCAGCGGCGAGGGCATTATGCTCTCCGTTTCGTCGGATCGACCAGCACCGTCAGGGACGTGGCTTCGAAGTCGGCGCCGGCGACGTTCTTCAGCTCAAACTGCCAGAGCGTGCCTTTCAGCCCCTTGCCGATCTCCGCGCGCGCCGAGGCCATGTTGATACGGTCGGTATCGAATGTGTAGGTGTACTCCTGCCCCTCTGTACGGCAGGTGATAGTCATAGGCGACACGCTACGCGCGTCCAGGTAGGCGGTAGTCACGTGCTTGATCTGCCCGCCGTCAAATTTCTCGGTCGACAGGTCGGAATAGCCAGTGGTCACCGTAGCATCAATCTCAGCGGCCGCGTCCAGGTCTCCACCCAGTAGATAGATCCCGGTGTCGCTGCACCCGTAGTAGTTCGAGCCCACGCGCGCGAACGAGTTGAATTTGAACCCCTCGTAGAACGACGGAGCGCCGGTGTTGAGGTTGAACGCCCAGCCGTCCCAGAAGTCCTGAACGAACTGCACTCCATCGATGATCTGCGCCGCGGACGCTGCGCTAACGTGGTAACTGGCGGAGCCGACGACTACTCCATTGACTATAGCCGTGCCGGTTACTGTCGCATCTATGGCTCGCTGATCAGCGACCCCGCCGGTGATGGTTGCCGAACTGGACACTACTTCCCAGAAGATTGTGGGGGATGCGCCGGTGGTTACGAACGCGGCGGAGGATGCTGCGGTGACCCAGGTTATTGTCCCGCCAACCACCGCGCCAGTAATCATAACACCAGATGCCGCCACTCCTCCGGCCCCCCACTGCACCAGCGTTGACGCTGTTGTGCTTGTAGAAGAATCCACGGCCGGGAACAAGCTCTGCTGCGCTTCCGCGGTAGAGCCGAACGTCGCAACAGCCACATTGAATTCGTCTCGGTAGTCTCCGGACACGAACGAGGGTATCTGCAGGTCATTCGCCGGGGTGAGTGCACCAGTGACAAACGAAGGTATCAGCATCCCGCCATGCGTCAGCTCTCCACCAACGAACATAGGCACCAGCAGTCCGCCGTGCGTCAGCTCACCAGCTTCGAATGATGGTACGGCAAACGCCATGCGCGCCCCCTGCTTAGAACGAGAGACTCATGTCGGTGATGCTGACCGGTGTCCCAGAAACAAATGATGTTGTGCTAACGATGATGTCTGTCGCCGTGGTGCCGATACTACACTGTAACGTGTAGCCGCCTTTCACCCAGCGCGCATACCCAGCTGTGCCTGTATCGACCGGAGCGATGGTGAGTGAAGACACCAGGTTCGCAACACCAGCAGCGGCTGCCGCCCACCCTTGCGTGCCAGTAGAAAATTGGGCCAGCAGCGTGCCTGTAGCGACAGACTCAACCGATGCCGGGGCCGAACCGGTGTAGACGAAAATCGTGCCGCTAGCTCCGAGACCTGGGATCACTGCCGTATTCCGAGCAACTTGGTCAACAACTGCGTCGACGAGCGTTGAGTTCATCTGTACAGTACCCAGCGTGCCCGGCAGTTTCGCCGCCGCAGCGACCAGCGTGGTTGTGGTAGAGATCGTGATTGCCAGGGAGTCGAGGATGAAGTCAGCTCCGGACGAGGTCACACCGACGGTGCCTTCGAACACTGCCGCGTTGTTGGAGTCGATCCAGCGGGCATACCCCGCTGTTGCTGTCGCCGCCGCTGTCACCGGAATGGAGCTCACCAGCTGCGCGATCCCGCCACTGGCTCCGTACAGCATCGACTGCGACGTCGTAGCAGACCACATGGGGAATGTAGCCAGCAGCGTACCGGATGCAGCATTTTCGATGCCCGGCGCCGCCCCCGAGTACACCACAATCTTCGAGTTCGCCGCGGACGCGAGTCCGTAGTTCGTCTGTGTGAACCCGGTGATGATGTTCAGGATTCGGTTCTTCTGGAGCGTGCTGACGGATATGGTCATGTGACCTCCTTATTACGCGCTGGTTGCCGACAGGGTGCTAGTGACGTTCAGTACATCAGTAGCCACGACGTTCTTGACCGCAGAGAACCGTGCGACGGAGATCAGCGTGCCAGTTGTGGCCGACTTGGTCGATACCGACGTCTGAGCGATGCCGTACACTGCCTTGGTTGCGTTCATGGTGAACACTGCCTTGGATGCTGTGTTGCTCACCGATCCTGCCGAGATCGATCCTGCGGTCCAAGCCACGCGCGCAGCTTCGTCGTACGCTGTACACTCGGTGGCCGCCGCTGGGTAGGTTGCCGCAGTGACGCCTGCGACCGGGGTGTAGTTACCCTCGAACAGTGAGATGTACCAGGTTGAACTCTGGGTTACACCTGTCAGCGCCGTGCCGAGCATGTAGTTCAGCCCCTCAGTGGGGATCAGATTGGAGATGTTCTCGACGGATAGAACTGCGTACTCGACCCCGTCGATCATCTTGGTGTTCGTCACCTCGGGGGCCAGATCGGCCCGGCGGAGATGCTCCACGTTGTATTTGAATCCTGCCTTCACACCAGCTGCTGTATTTTCCATTTTCTGCTCCTTGAAAGTTATCCGGCTCTGCGCACGATTTCCGCTTCGGCGTAACTACCTGCCTGGAGCGCGGATGACTCCGTGTTGCTGCCAACTACCACGTACTGCCTGACGCTGTCTTTATCTCGCACCATCGCTGCTGCGTCTGTCATGCTACCAGGTGACATTCTTTCCTTGGTCATCATCTCGACAACCCCACCATCTTTTCCGATCACCGGGCCTTGCGCGGTCATCCAGATGACATCCGTAGAATGCGGGATCGAAGCCACAGACCCCGCCACTATGCCGAATTCTAGCACCATTCTCTGCTCAGCGTCTGCGTTCCCAGCGCCGGCTATGAAGTAGGTGTTTTCGGCCCCGACGAAGATACCATCAGCCGTCCCGGCTATTGCCGTCACCGGCGCGTCGAACGTGTAATTGCCCTTCCTCTTCTTGACGTGCCCGTAGTCCAGTGCTTCGGTGAACCAGACTACCCGCGGATCAGCTGCGTCAACAATAAATATCCTCCCTAGCGCGTAGGCTAGTGCAACCCCGAGCGGCGGTGCCGTCAGATACTCCGTGCGTAGTTCAGCACCGGATGTGGGCGAGGATACCGTCGCGAACAGATCTGCAGCCCCCACCTCGGCGGCCATGTACAGTACTTCCCCGTTCGCGGTCGACAGGTACAGACGCTTCCGCGTGACGTTCACGTCGGTCGGTACTGGCATGGAAGTAACAGCAACCCCGCCGTCCGCGGACAGTGTTACCGAAGCAAGGGTAGACGCCCCAGACTCACGTCCGTCTGCGAGCAGATACGTCACCGCTGCGTAGTACGTACCTGGCGGTAGCACGCCTGTCGTGGCGGCCAAGGTTGGCGGGGTAAGCGGATTGTCCACCCCCCATGATGTCAACGCCCCGGACTTGATTCGACCGCGCGTGGTAGCGCATGTAAAGTACACCTCGGCGTTGACCTTCACGTAGGCCATCCGATTTGCGCCAGCAGCCACGGTGCCGAGTGAAGTCGATGTTCCGTTCTCGAAGAATCTGTGGAGCGCGTTATTCACCACGAAGTACGAAACCACTCCGTCGCCCCAGAAGCTGTGCGGGTTAGTGGCTGCTAACGTCTGAGAGAACCCCTTGCGCCTACGAACCTTTCCGGAGTCGAGGATGTCTACGTTCACCCCCCGGCGCAGCGAATCCGCTGGGATCTCGTAGTCCTGGTGGACGTTGTCGACGCCCTTCGACCAGCCTGTAAATTTGACCGGGATACTCATTCGATCTCCAGACCTTCTCGCACTGCCCACTCGGTACACATAGCTACTTTGCGGGCGTCTCGGAGGCTTCGGGCTGCGAAGTCCTTGATGCGTTCAGCAAATCCAGATTCGCAGGTGGTTCCGTCAGCTCCTTGGGGAACTTGGGCTTGACCATTAGCGACTGGCCGCACTGGAAGGCCAGAGGGCAGCAGCCCGTGATCGCGAAGGAACCGATCAACAGCACGCTTACTAGCTTCAGATTCTGCATATGCCTTCTCCTTTTTGAACTTGTCTCGCATGTCTGCGATAATCTTCTCTCCGCGCGCGATCTCGTCGTCGAGCCTAGCTTGCCGCACTGCTTTGTCCTGGTCCCACTTAACTTGGACTCTGTGCTCGCCCCACTGCTCACACCCGAGTGCGATCGCCAGCAGCGCCAGTATTGCGTATAGGTAGTTCATTTGACCCCCTCCCCTCGTCCGATGCCATACCACTTGAAAACATATCCCTGCAGCGCGGCCAGTGGCGCAGTTACAGCAGCAATACACGCCGCTGTGCCGAGGCCATCAAACTGAGAGACCATGGCAAACTGCCACCCCTCCAGGGTAACATACACCGTGAGATACAGCGTGATGCCCATTGCAAGCCTGCGCACAATGCCCCTAGAGTCTATCCAGTCCCAGAACCGCGAAGAGATTTCTCTGGTCGTCATGTGGCACCTTACTTGATCGTATGCGGAACTGCCTTCTGCCCTGGCAGAGCTGGAGCGAGTGGCGGCGTCGAAGCCGGAATATACACCCGCTTTCCTGACTTGGGGGGCACATCCTGACAATGGACCCATCCTGGTGTCCACCTTGGGTCTTCGATGTACAGATCGTGTTTCACCAGCAGCTCGACATTCAGCACGCACCACGCTGCCAGTTTTCTCTCCGGATCATACGTGTCGCATCCATGTCCTTCGCGGTGGGTGGAGCTCTTGGCCCCTGTCTTGCTGTCCGGTGTGCGGTATCCGCCGTCGCCGGCTCCGCCTTTTGACCCGCTGATCTGCGAATTCGTATCTGGATCGATCCAGTACCCGTACACCCCGGCGTCCGCCGCCTCGTGCCACAGGCAGTTCACGGCTGCAAGCATCTTGTCGGCGTTTGCCTCATGTTCGACAGGGGAGTGTTTAACCCCGAAATATTGCATCTTCGTGATCATATCTTGATCCACCCAAAGTGAACTCCGATAGCGAAAAGTCCGAGAGATACGGCGCCGACGATGTAAAAAATCCCGTTCACCACTTTTTTGCCGACGCCGGTGTACATCTCGTTCTTCGCCAGCTCGACGGCTTTTCTCGCTGCTCGTTCAGCAATATCCTCTATCTGCGCCTCAGTAAGCTCGTGCTCTGAGAACTTGGGGCACTGAGAAAACTGGGATTCCAGATCTTTGTCGTGTTGTCTGCGACCAGGTGTTTTTCTACTCTCTTCCATTCCTGTTCCCCTTTAATTCTTGGTGTGTTGGTTTAGAGTCTGATTCAAATCAGGTGTATTTTCTGTGGGCAGAGGAATCCCGCCAGATGCAACCCACTCAGCCACTTCAACATGGCAGGTAGCGTTCCGTCTGGCTGAATGCGCTTAGAGATAAAGCCTGCCAGTGCGTAGGCTAGGCACATTGTGGGGAAGGCTAGAAGCTCAGAGAGTAGGTAGCGGAGCATCATACTTGATACGTGCAACTAAAATGTATTTGCGGAGTGGCGGCTATTGCAGCTTGGCTATAAAAAATAACTCCTGCCAACAATGACAAACCCCCTGCTGCTAGAGAGTTTGGTTGCAACATTCCAATAGCGGTAGGAGAAGAATTAAAAGGAGCATTGGTAAACACCTGTCCTGCTGCTGTAATAGCAACGCTTGTCGCTCCTTGTATGTATCCGCCAATAGTTACCAGATTACCAACCTTTTTCCAGTATCCGGCAGAAGAGTATGCACCTACAACTGTTAACCCTGCTCCTTGGTTTGGTGTCCACGTACCTTGGGAATAAATCGGAAAATTCGTATTATCCGCACTAAGCTGATCTGATCTAACAGCATGTGCCGCAGCAGTAGCTGTGGCGACTGAGAACGCCTGCGAAGCAGACCCGTTAATCAGCGCATAAACGCCAGCAGTTGTAACCAATCCCCATCCGTTAACATCCGTGTATTGGAGTGTCTCTCCAGCGCCTAAAGTAACAACAATCAACGAGCGAAGCGTTGTGTTGTTGTTCAACTGGATTGTTGTTACATGCTGCACAGTGTCCGCGTTGTACACGGAGATGTAGTTCACCTTTCGCTGTGTTGACGCAGCAGGAGCAGCAACGATAGTTACAGTAGTTGTTCCATTAGAAGCTGTATCAGCACTACCAGCTACTGTCGTTGTCGTTGTAAGGTCTACATAGTCAACCACAATAGGCAAAGCAGCCGTTGTATGCGCCTCACCTAAATCAATCTCTATGCTCTTTGTTGTTGCGTCAAGTATCATGTCAGACCCTCAGCGTGACGACAGCTCGCGCAATTGCCAAAGTCATCGAGGACCCAGCCGGCACAGCCAGCGTTCCATCATCACGCAGAAATTTTGTCCCGTCGGGTGTTCCGGTTGCCAGCGCCGCGACCGGGATCTTGTCACCGGATGGCATCTCCTGGGTTTGGCCTGCTACGACAACAAGTGGACGACGGTCAGCCATGGTTTATGCCAGCAGTACGCCGTTGATATCGACGTCGATATCGAGCTCGGTGGTGGATAGTGCCAGGCCGACAGCGCACACGTAGTTGCCAGAAGTTGATGGGGCTGTAGCTGTGATCAGCCCAGCGGTTGCGGAGAGGTAGTAGATCGTTCCGGCTGTGAGTCCGCCGGTTGTTCCGGCAACTGCGTCCCACTGACCGGTCGTAGCGGTGAGTACACCGTCGGTCTGCACCAGACCAGACGCCGCGGAGGCTGTGGACGCAGACTGCATGAGGCCGAGAACTTTCTTCGTCCCGGACGCGCCAGCTGACGCTTTATCTACGGCGGTATTGCTGGAAGGGTAGACCGGAGTGCAGATGACGATAGTGCCGGCGTTGCCGTTTACTTTCGATACGACGTCCACTTCTGAGGAGGCAGCGGAAAGTGTGTCGCCGGCGGGGATCTGCTGTATTTGTCCGCCTATCAAAACCAGAGGTTTCTGCACTGCCATGTTCTTCTCCTTACGCCAGTAGTATCGGCTCTTCGATGTTCAGGAGGAGTGTGCTGTCACTCACTGCCTGGCCCAGTCTGATAACGTATCCAGATGCTGGAGGGGTTGTGGTTATGATACCAGCTCCCAGAAAATATGGCGAGCCGGCCGAGAGTCCGGAAAGCGTCGCCGGGCCCATGAGCGTTGCTGTGGCTGACAGCCCAGTAAGTGCAGCGGTGGTAACCACCGCAATGACTCGGAAATTCGTAGTGCTATCAGCAACATAGAACTTGTTAGTGGACACTCGCACCGGATCGCCAACTGCGAGATCTTCGCCTGCCTCGAGAACAAGTACTGCGGCTCCGGATACACCGGCCGGGCCCTGGGGGCCTGTTGGGCCTTGCTGACCTTCCGTGATTACGGTCACGGTAGGCTGATCGACTACCAGAGTGATATCGCGCGCACTCATGTGGCAACCTCGGTTGTGAGTGGCTGTATGGTGACTGTTTCGGAGAGCGGTTGTAGCGTGGCAGTAGCAACCCCAGCCCCGACTTCTGCCGTGACAGGTTCCAGATCAGTGTTGATGTCTTCCACCGACTCCGGGTTATCCGCCATGCCTACCTCGTTGTGTTGGGTGTTACCGCGAACGAACCCTGGATCAGCCTGGTGACATCAGCACCAGCGCCTGCCGCGATCATTTCCAGATCGTACGTGCCGCCGCCAGACATCTGCTCAGTCGCGGTATCTTTGATGTAGATCTGCACGTCGCCGCCGGTGGTGCCGAGAACCAGCTGCCCATCAGTACCGGACGTGCTCGTGATGCTGAGAAACGCAACTGTCCCGCCGCTGGTGTAAGCGGTGTACGCCGACGTATCGACTCCGATCGAAAAGGATTCTGGTGTGAGAACAGTAGCGGTGTACCGAGAGGTCAATTCCGTCATCCCACCAACGCCGGGAAGTACGATCGTCTGTCCGGTTTTCAACTTATGTGGTGCCTTCGTAGTGACCACCCCTGGGTTTGCCGCGGTGATCGAGAACACTTCGGAGGCATCGTTGTCCGGAGTGGCCTTCATCATCATCCTAGCGGTGTACCCGGTAATGTCCACAGCAGCAGCCGGCGTACCGGTT
>JBAZWU010000019.1 GCA_041660185.1 Elusimicrobiota bacterium
GATGAAAATACTATCAGGGCTAGTACTGGCGTTCGTTCTCGGACTGGTCGCAACCGGTTCTGCGGCCGGCAATAAAACTGCCGCAAAGACTACGACGCCTCCCAAAGACGTTTTTTATGTCTATCAGGATAAGAGTTCCAGATTAAATCATTACATTCCGTCCGGTTGGATGGGAGATTATGGCGACATTAAAATCGAAGACGGCAACACCACCACTCCACTCGATGGGAAAACGTGCTTCAAAATTACCTATAGCGCCAAGGGCACTCAGGGCGCCAACTGGGCGGGTATTTTCTGGCAGCACCCGGCCAACAATTGGGGGGTAAAGCCGGGCGGATTTGATCTCTCCAGCATGAAGCGCTTGACGTTCTGGGCGCGGGGCGAGAAAGGTGATGAGAGAATATCGGAACTCAAGGTAGGTGGTATTGACGGAGAGCACGGCGATTCGGACTCCAATAGTATCGGACCGATTGACCTGACGAAAGAATGGAAAAAGTACACCATCGATCTTGCGGACAAGAACATGTCCCACATTGTCGGTGGATTTTGCTGGTCCGCCAGTCGCGATGATAATCCGGACGGATTTGTCATTTATTTTGACGAAATCCGTTACGAAGCAAAATAAACCGAAGGCCAAAAATATCTTCCTTTTGGAGGAGGTCTCTCGAGATCTCCGGGATGACTCCTCCAAAGGGGGGTATTGAAGAGGGCTTCTTATGCGATACTTCATGGTTGTTGGCCTGGTGTGTTTTATATTTTTCAGTGCATGCCAAACCCTGTCTGTCAAACCAGAACCGGCAAAAGACCGGCTTGGGTTCATGCCGTCCGGACAGCCGTTTAAGCCTTTTCCTGTCATTACGGACCGACAGCCCCGCCAATCGCATTATGTGGCATCCGGCTACATGGGGGACAGTGATTTGTCTCTTTCCGGGGCGTATGTGAAGACTCCGTCGGCCAATGGGCCCTGCTTACGGGTGAATTACCGGGCCAGCGGTGTCAAAGGATGGTCCGGCATTTACTGGCAAGACCCGGCGGATAACTGGGGAGACCGGCCGGGCCGGACCGGGTATGACCTTCGCGGAGCCACCAAGCTGACGTTCTGGGCGCGGGGCCAGAAGGGCGGAGAAAAGGTGCGGGAGTTCAAAGTCGGAGGATTATTCGGGCAATACCCTGATTCCGATGTGGCTTCGATCATCGATATTCGTCTGACCCAGGACTGGCGGAAGTACGCCATCGATTTAACGGGCAAGGATTTGCGGCATATCATCGGTGGTTTTTGTTTTGTGGTCATCAAAGCGGAAAATCCAGGCGGAGCGACCTTCTATTTGAATGATGTTTTCTATGAAGGATTGGAACCCCCTTCTGCCCACTCGGAAGGCGCGGAAACGGTGTCTGCCAAAGTGGCCGAACCCGTCCTGGCTCCGCCCGTTGTTCCCTCGACGGTTTCGGTGAGCAGTCCTTTGCCGGAATCGATTCCTGTGCCGGCCGTTCCGGTCCTTTCAACGACGACCACAACAAAAGATCTCAAGATCAAGGAAACGCGCAAAGGCCTTCGCGTGAGCTTCAGCTCCCAGTTCTTGTTCGCTCCGGGCCAGGCGGAACTGGCATCCGGAAGCAGCCGGATTCTGGAACAGCTGTCCGCGCTTCTGAGCGCTTACCCCTCCAATCGCGTCTTGATCGAAGGACATTCCGACAACACCGGAGCGTCCAGCCTGAATCTGAAGTTGTCTCAGTTGCGCGCCGAAGCGGTCCGGGATTATCTCATTAAGAAGGGTGGTTATGAGGCTTCCCGGTTCCGTGTCATGGGGTATGGAGCCACTCGTCCGGTTGCGGATAATGACACCAAGGTCGGACGCGCTTTGAACCGGCGCGTTGAGGTCACTATTTTGAAGAGTGTGAACGAATGAAAAAACGAATCCGGTTGTACCCGTTGATGGTCCTGGCCCTTTTCATGGGGTGTCACAAGTCGCCGGGCGAACGCGTCAAAGACGCGTCCAATGGCGGGGCGCTCGGCGGATTCGGGTCCACTCCGAATTTTATCATCTTCAGCAGTGAACTCCGGTCAGGGGGCGGGGCGTTTGAGTATCCTGGAGGGGAAAATCAGACGCTGGCCTTTAACGATCAATCGAACCCCCTCAGTTACCGCTCCATTCGTTATAGCTGGACCGGCCAGCCGCCCATGATCGGATGCTCCACCTTTCATGAATTCGCCGGGTTTGATTTGATGCATACCGCGTTCGATTCAACCTATTTGACCACGCCCGGACGCGATTTGAGGGCCGCCGGCTACACCCGGTTGACTTTTTACGCTCGCGGGACGCTGTCCACCAATACGGTGCTCAAAATCGAGGCGGCCACTCCGCCGACAGGAAATACGACTGGATCCGGCGCGTGCGCCTTTCCGATGGAAGGTTCGGCTTGGACGGGGGCGTGCATCGGACTCTTCGGTCAAAATACGGCTTATTTGAATGCTACTAATCCCTGCAGCAACGGTACCTCCGGAACCCTTACGTCTGACTGGCAATTTTTCTCCGTTCCTATTCCCACTATCGCACTCGCGGCGGTGAAGGATTTCTTCAAGGCCACCTTTATCTTTACAGATCCCTACACGCCGGCCCCTCCCGGTCAGGGGGGAACGGTTTACTTTGATCAGATCCAGTACCAGCCGTAATCCCGCCGAAGGCTGACCGGACGCCCGATTGCCTAACACCCGAAAAATAGGTTACGATTCATTCATGAAGAAAAAATCCCCACAGGAACGCCGTGAAGCCAGACGTTTCCCCATCCGAGTTCTCGTGCGGTGTCTGCCCCCTGGGACGCCGCTCAAGCGCAATGGTCATGACGTTCACGGGTGGGAGATGTGGGCGAAAGATCTCGCGGCCGATGGAGTGGGTCTTCAATGGTCCCGCCGATGGGCGTTCCAGCGTTGTCCCCGCTGCTCCGCGGGTCTTTTCCCTCAAAAGAAAAAACAGGAGATTTGTCTTTGCCGTTCGCCCGGCCAACTTCGAAAAGGCCAGATCGTCCAATTGGACGGCTTGGTTTATAACGAAAAAGGTTCCAAACCCATGAAAGGACGCATCCAATGGATCCGTCCGGGAAAAACCGTTTATGAAGTGGGCATTGCCATCACCACGCCCCACCACCGCAGCTACTTCCGCGCCCTCGAATCCTGATCTCTTCCTCATCCGGCAACGTTTAACGTCCTCCCCGATATGCTTGTCTTATTGAAACGTTTACCAGCGGCTACAAATCCAGAAATCCTTTATACAATCGGGCATAGGATGACACCTAAGGATCATTACGATGTTTCTGGTCTGCCGGAGGCGCAGTTTGAGCCAGGTTCCAGAGATTTGGTTCTCAAGAATCTCCTGGGAATCCGGCACAAGAAGGAGATGGACCTGCGGGAGGCGACCGAGCAGATCCACGCGACAGAAGAGCTATTCAGCCTTTTTGATAAGACCCACCGCTTTATAGCCGACGACATCCGCAGAATCCACAAACTCTGGTTGGGGCGCATTTATCCTTGGGCCGGCCACTACCGCCAGGTCAACCTGTCCAAAGGCCATTTTCCATTCCCTCCCGCCACACAGGTCCCTCGACTCATGGCGGAGTTAGAGAAGGGACCTTTGGCAGAATTCACTCCTTGTGCCCGGGATTCCGTCGATCAGACGACAAGGGCTTTGGCGGTTGTTCACGTCGAGTTAGTTCTGGTTCATCCCTTTAGAGACGGGAATGGACGGGCGGCGCGCATGGTGGCTGTTTTGATGGGATCTCAAGCAGGGCTGCCGCCATTGGATTTCGCCGGGATACAAGGCCAACGGAAAGAAGCCTATTTCGCTGCTGTTCGTGCGGGACTTAAACGGGATTATCAACCGATGGAAAAAGTCTTTCGGGAGGTGATCGTCAGGACCTTGCGAATGGCCGGGAAGGGCTAGACGAAAGATGGGAACGAAGCGATTTCTGCAGAGCCGGCAGGAGGCCACGAACCCCCTCGATGGCCGCTGAGGTGAGTACCGTCGCCAGAATAAGAGATTTCCGTTTGGCGCGGTTTTTCAGGTAGGGATTGGTGGCCAGCAGTGATTTCTTTCTCATGGAGAAAGTCTACCATGACTACCGAACCAAATCCAGCATTTTCTCGACGATAAGTTATATCTGTCCCTCCCTGGATATACCCACATCAATAGAACCATAACTAAAACGCAAACCCGAAAAAGTACAAAAAGAAGGATGGGGAGCTTGACAGAACTGACAACCCCTTGGATTGCTAAATGAGAGGTTTATCTACTAAAAATACTAGACATACCTATCAAAATCGTCTATATTTTATTTGTGATTACGCGTGAGTTTGTTCAAGTCCTTCTGGGGCGCCTTCAGGAGCCGGAGCCGCGCATTCAGGTGGTTCTGGGGCCGCGGCAGGTGGGGAAGACCACCGGCGTCCAACAGATGTTGTCACGTTTGCCCGGTTCCCATCATTATGTTTCGGCTGATGATACGTTGACCGTCTCCAATCAATGGATCCAGGAACAATGGCAAACCGCCCGCGAGAAGGGGCCCCGGACCGTTCTGGTCATTGATGAGATTCAAAAAATCCGCAACTGGGCGGAAGCCATCAAGCGGCTCTGGGACGCTCAAAAAAGTGTAGCGGGGATCAAATGCGTTTTGCTGGGATCGAGTTCTTTGTCCCTTCAAAAAGGGCTGACGGAAAGTTTGGCGGGTCGTTTTGAGCTTCTCCCGGTCTGGCATTGGAGTTACCTTGAGTCCCAGGAAGCCTTTGGCTATACGTTGGAGACCTACTTGCGTTACGGCGGGTATCCGGGCGCTCATCTATACCTGGATGATTTTAATCGCTGGTTTTCCTACATCAAATCGTCCATCATTGATCCGGTCATCGGCCAAGATATTCTAAGTCAGCAGTCCATCTCCAAGCCGGCTCTGTTCCGGCAGGCGTTCGAGATTCTCTGCGGGTATCCCGCCCAGGAGGTGAGCTACACGAAACTGTTGGGCCAGCTGCATGACCGCGGCAATACCGATCTGGTCAAGCATTACCTGGAGCTTTACGAGGGGGCTTTTCTTTTCACTTCCTTGTTTAAGTACGCGGCCAAAACGATTCGCGTGAAGGCGTCGAGCCCGAAGATCATTCCACGGGCCCCTGCGCTGTATACCCTCGCCTCCGGCCGTCATGCGCTGGACGATTCGGAAAAGAAGGGACATGTTTTTGAGGCAGCAGTCGGATCGGATTTGCTCCGTATCCCGGGTGCGCAACTTTATTATTGGCGGGACGGAAACATGGAAGTCGATTTTGTCCTGGTTTACCAGGGAAACCTTTATGCCATCGAGGTTAAGTCCGGACGCCGGAAATCAACCGGTCATTTGCTGATTTTTCAGAAACGCCATCCCAAAGCGAAAGCATGCGTCATAACAATGGACAACTACGTGGATTTTGTCCGCTCTCCGATCGATTTTCTCTCCCGCGTCTCCATCCCCTAGAGGTTCCGGCTGGCCGACCCGTGGATCTTCGCCCGGGAAAGACGCTTTCTGCCGGGCGATGCTCTGCGGCGGTCTCCAACCGTCTGGCGACCGCCCGCCGGCCGTCTTGGCGGGCGTTGCTTGCCGTCGCGTCTCCGATGGCCGGCAAACCAGAGGAAGACTCCGGGAGGTCGCCTCAGGCGACCGAACGGGTGCCGGCCAATACGCTCGCCGCCGCTCCGGCGCGCCTCCGAAAGTCGCCGGACAGAAAGCTTCTCCCCCGGGCGCGAGTTAAAACAGTTGGAAAGGAGGAGATCCCGGTTTACCGAGAGTGGCTTGCGGTTTCCGGCGCCTTGGCGAGGACGATTTAAGCCCGCGCTGGCTGGGTCGCTGGAGGCGACTTCAAGGAGTATTCCACTAGTTCGTGGGCGGGTCAGAGCCGAGGCGTCGAAAAAGAAACCGCGTGCCGCGGGTCGGCAAACTGGGATCTCCACTGCACCCGAAAAAAGTGGTGTGGGGGGGCTTGACAGAACTGACAACCCCTGTTATATCCACCAAGATGTGTAAAAATGCTGAATTCTCAACATAACCATGTCGCCTGATGAATTAATGGACCGTACCGAAGCCTGCCGGATGCTGGGCATTTCGCGTCAGACGCTGATTGCCTGGATCCAGAAGGGGAAACTCAAGGTGTGGAAACGCGTGGGCCACGGCACCAACGCCGCCCTTCTCTTTGACCGCACCCACCTCGAAACGCTCCGCTGTGTGCCAAACGCCACCGCTTCAATGGACACTAAGAATTTTTCCGCCGAAGGCGGCCAGTCATGAATAAAATCGCAAACCCGGCATCGGTGTCCTTGCCAAAAGGATACAGGGCATTTCTCCAAGAGTTAAAACAACGCATTCTTTCTGCCCGGATTAAGGGGGCCTTGTCCGCGAACCGCGTTCTTTTAGCTCTGTATTGGAGCATTGGTCGCGACATCGTGGCCCGGCAGAAACGGGACGGTTGGGGAACAAGCGTTATTGACCGGTTGGGACAGGACATCCAGACCGCTTTTCCCGGGATAGAAGGCTTCTCCTCGAGAAATCTTTGGCGGATGCGGGCCTTTTATCTGGCCTATCCGGCGGAAAAAATGCCACACCCTGTGGCAGTTTTATCCGAGACTGTATTTCTGCCACAGTCCGTGGCAGAAATGCCATGGGGGCACCACGCCCTGCTATTGGAAAAAGTCAAGGATCGGACACAACGACTTTGGTATGCCTTTGCGACCCTTCAGCATGGTTGGTCTCGCGATGTGTTGGCTATCCAGATTGAAACACGTCTATATGAACGCCAGGGGACGGCCAAAAAGATCACGAATTTCAAAGCCCTGCTTCCAAAGCCGCAATCCGACTTGGCCGAACAAGCCATAAAAGACCCCTATGTTTTTGATTTTCTCGGCATTTCACAGGATGCCCAAGAAAGAGAAATCGAAGGACAGCTTGTCAAACACATTACGCAATTTCTGTTGGAGCTGGGGGCGGGTTTCGCTTTTGTGGGCCGGCAGGTCCACTTAGAAGTAGGTGAGGAAGATTTCTACATTGATCTCCTCTTTTACCATCTTAAATTGCGATGCTATGTGGTTATCGAACTCAAGGCTGGGAAGTTCAAACCGGAATATGCCGGACAATTGAACTTCTATCTGTCTGCTGTAGATGCGGTTCTTCGTCGGTCTGATGATCATCCAAGCATCGGGCTTATCCTCTGCAAGGATAAGAACCATCTTGTGGCGGAATATGCACTCAAAGATGTCTCAAAACCGATTGGTATTTCCGAGTACCGGTTACTCCGCAGTATTCCTCGTTATCTCAAAGCGGGTCTACCAACTGTGCAGGAGTTGGAAAAGGAACTCGGCCCCGGAGGGAAAAGATGATGAGGAAACGCGTCAAGGGACGAGCCTCCGCCTTCGGCGGTCGGCTCGCCTGCCGTCCGTGGCTTGGAACCACGGGCAGCAACGGCGGAAGCGGTTCCCCTGGGCAAAGCCCGGGGCCCCGTCCGACCATTGGCCACGGCTCCAACGCCGCGCTTCTCTTTGACCGCACCCACCTCGAAACGCTTTGCCGTGTGCCCGGAGCCGTTTTGCCAGGGGTTCCCGCGCAGGTTATTGACCGAGTGATCAAGGTCCGTCCTCTGAATTCGGAAGGCTGCCCACAGGAAAGATAAGGGAGGGATGGGAATGGAACAAGCCGATCAATCTCAGTCTCGCCGAACCGAAAGCAATTCGGCAGCTACGTCCCCTAGCCCTAAATTCGTCAGAAAAAAAACTAAAAGGGCATTATCTTTGACTTCATATCAAGGAAAAGATCGTCGCTCTCACCATAAACGACGCAAAGAGATTCGTTACATACTCCCGGAACAAGGACTCCCTTGCTCCCTTTGTGTTGGTGGGAATGAAATCGAGACATCTCTTGTTGAATTGAGTGATCAGGGAGGTGTATTAGAGAGCGATAAAGTGCTTTCAGTGGGAGCAATTGTGCCCCTGATTCTATGGGTAGGAAAAAAAATAGTGGAAATCGGAGCCAAGATCACCCACATTTATCCCAAAGGAAATGGAACGAGAGTATACCAGTACCGTCTTATGTTTGATGATTGCTTGCCAGAGCAGTTTATAGTTGCGACCAAATTACTCTCAAAGCCAGATCGACGACAATCACATGATATTTATGCGGATGCTCGTCGTTTCTTCCAAAGGGTTCAAGTTTGGAAAACGGATGAGTTTTACCATTATCACCGCGATGACGTGGCCAACGAGGCGGTCAAGCGGGTTGATTTTACGTCTAATGACTATATGGCATTGTCCCGTGACCCCCGCATTCTTAAAGCGGCTGCTCAAGCCATAAAAGACTGTGGACTCGGGACCGCTGGGCCTTCCATTTTTGCAGGAAATCGTCCTCTGCACGAAGAACTTTCGAATGCGATTGCATCGTTAAAGGGAATGGAATCGTGTCTGCTTTGCCCGAGCGGATTTACGGCAAATTCTGGTCTTTTCACGGGGCTTATTCAAAAACCAGGCACTTTCATTTTTCTGGATGAGAAAGATCATGCCAGCATCTATCACGGAGCGATGGCTTCAGGGGGGAAAATAAAAGTTTTCCGACACAATGACATGAAAGATCTGGAAAGAAAACTAAATGCTTATGAAAACTCCACCAGTAAGATTATATGCGTCGATGGCGTTTATAGTATGGATGGAGACTTAGCTCCTCTTGATGTAATTTATGTTCTTGCAAAGAAATACAACGCGTCGCTCTGGGTCGATGATGCTCATTCTTTTGGAGTCTTTGGAGAAAATGGGAGTGGAATAGAGAGCCATTTTGGTCTACGTGGCAAGATCGATATCGTGACTGGATCTCTTAGTAAAGCATTGGGATGTTTCGGTGGATTTGTCTGCGCTAGCCAGGCAGTTACGAAATTTTTAGACCATTTAGGTCGCGAATTTGTCTACACCACAACTCTCCCGGCTACGATTTGTGCAGGCGCTTTAGAAGGTATCAGAATCTTTTCTACGGAAGGAGACGTCCAGCGTCGAAAGTTGTGGGAGAATGTTGCTTATTTGCGAGAGGGATTCCTTGAAAGAGGGTTTCCAATTGGTCCGACCACCACCCCAATAATCCCAATCATTTTTGGGCACGAAACAGTTACTCAGCAATTCGCGCAGGAGCTATATAAACGAGGTGTTTTTGTGAATTCCGTCACACGCCCGGCAGTAAAACGAGACCAGGCTCGCATTCGTTTGGGAATCCGTACGGAACATACACGTGCGCAATTGGAATATGCACTTCAACAGTGTCAAGTAGTCGCCCATTCAATGGGGCTACATTTTGATCAGAGGTCATAATGCTCGCGACAGTTACACAGATCAGCTTGTGGTTAACTCCGATTCTCTGCTTAGCCATTTGCTTGGTAACTTTTCGTAGTGCGATCGCGAATCGCGTACTCTCGCGCACATGGATTCTTTTTAACGCTTTTGTCGCTTTTTGGTCTATTTGTTGGTGGGCAGGAGCTTTTTACTGCACAAGCCCAATTTGGCGCTGGCGGTTGATGTATACGGCCAATGTCTCAGCGATTGCGATCCCACTTCTGTTTGTCGCGTTTGTCAAAGCCTACTTGAATCGATCCATTTGGCATGATCTTTTTTTGAAAGTTTCTCTGTTCTTGTCACTTGTTCTTCTCAGTCTGGCCATTGCACGTCCTGCTGATTTTATTCCTAATTTGCAACGAATGGGGGTCGCTTATATCCCATTAGCCGGATATCTTCTATGGGTTTTTGCTTTTCAATATGCCGTATTGATTTTATTAGGCACGGGTATGCTCATTCGCAATCTGCGTACTCAATCACCCGCACAGCGCAATAAGACTCTGTATATTCTTGTGGGTTGTTTCCTTGGATTTTTTGGCGGTTTTACAACATTTCCTCCTTCTTTAGGAATCATTAAGCAATATCCTTATGGGGTTATATTGGTTCCTATTTATTCATTTCTCATCACGTATGCGATTTTGAAACATCGACTCATGGATATTTCAGTCATTATTCGCAAGACATTGGTGTATTCGAGCGTCGTTGGTGTACTGACTTTTATTTATATAGGAGTGGTTGCTCTGTTCGCCCACATGTTCGAGGGTGTGACCGGTTATCAAACCGTTTTTTCCTCATCCGTTGCAGCGGCTCTTATCACTTTTGGATTTCATCCCATTCGAACGAGAGTCCAGCGCTTTGTGGATAAAAAATTCTTTAGACATCATGTCGATCGCGAAGAAAAGTTATACGAACTGTCGCGAGAGGTCGTCACTCATACGACGGCTGAGGCCATGGCGCAATCTTTGATGAAAGTGCTATCGGAGACTTTACACCCGAAGCGGGCAGCGTTGTATTTACGCGCGCGGGGGGGGGATGGTTTTGCGCCGGTCGCGGCTTTCGGGTGCCTGGGTCTGAATTCTATTGCTGACGGGAACCCTTTGTCATCTTATTTAGTTCATCATCCGCAGCCTTTTGTTCAGGACGTTCCCAGGGAGATTGCGGCATCAATGGATACACGTAATCTAGTTTTGAAAGAACGGAAGAGAGAAGGATAAGGCTGTGAGTCATTTGTCTTTTTTGTTGGTAGTTGTATTCGTGGGCGTAGCGGTGTTAATCAGCTACCTCGTCTGGCGCTATCGGTTTTCTGGTTCTACGACTCCACGTGAAAATGAGGGGGAGCGTCTTCGGCGGGGAACGGCTTCTGTTGAGATGATCAGCCTGGGAATGACAGCGGCTTTTCCGTTGGTGAGTCAAGGCGAATTGCTGGGATATCTGTTGTTAGGGGAAAAAATGTCCGAAGAGTCTTACAGCGACGAGGATCTGCTTCTTTTGCGCATCGTTGCCAATCAGGCGGCTCTGGCCTATCAGCGGGTGCGTTATATGGAGATGGCGGTAAACGGAGCGCGCACCGAGATGCTCAGCGAAATCGCTGGCGGATTTGCGCATGAGATCAAGACGCCGCTGGCGAACATCAGTTTGCCGGCGGAGATGTGTCTGCTGGATCTGCACGAGGTGGAGCAGGGCAAGCGCCGGGCCGACGAGGTGGTGCCGGAACTGAAAGAACGCCTGAAGGGCATTATGGAACAAGTCTTTAAAGCCAGCGACAAGATTGAGGCCATCCGGCAGTTTTCCAAACCAGGGCAGGTCCGTATGGAAGCGGTCAATTTGAGCACCATTTTACAGAACAGTCTGGCGCTTCTGGAGCACCTGCTGCAAAAGGCCGGTGTCCAGATCCGCCTTGAGTTCCCATCCGCCATCCCTCCCATCCAGGGAGATGCCAAGCAGTTGGAGATCGTTTTCGTGAATTTGATCAAAAATGCGGCTGAAGCGATGGGGCAGAATCCTCTGACGGCGCGTGATCTCCGGATCAAGGGCGGCCAATCAGGGGATTGGATTACGGTTTCGGTTCAGGACTCAGGGCCTGGAATCAAGCGGACCGATGTGAATCATTTGTTTGAGGCTTACTTTACGACCAAAGGATCGGATGGTACGGGGATGGGACTTTTTCTCTCTCAGCAGGTCATCAAGGCGCATGGTGGTTCCATCAATGTCAGCAGCGAAGAAGGAAAAGGGACGGAGTTTATAATTCGACTGCCCCGGCACGTTCAGGGGCAGCTCAGCGCCCACGAGGCAGCATAATGGCGATTTTGCGGCTTCTGATCGTTGACGACGACAAGGACCTCACCCGGAATTTAAAGGCGTTTTTTGAACGCTATAAATACCAAGTGGACGTGGCGCACGACGGGCTGCAGGCCATTGAGATGGCGGAAAAATCCTGCCCGCATCTGGTGTTTCTGGACATTGGACTACCCGGGAAGTCCGGCATCGAGGTGCTCCAGCAAATCAAAGCCAAAGATCCGTCGATCCGCGTCATCATGATTACGGGCCAGGTCGAATCCGAGCTGATGGAGAAGGCCCGGAAGCTGGGCGCGGATGATTATGTGACCAAGCCCTTTACCCTGGAATATTTGAACAACGAGGTCCTGGGCAAGCTGCACCGCCAGCTTTTCCAGGATTTGCGCTCGACGTCTCAGACGCTGGCCATTGAACGGGAAAAGGCGGAGCTGCTTTTTGCGCAGGTGACGGAGGGCGTGGTGCTCTTTGATCAGCAGGGTTTGATTTTTGTGGCCAATCCGAGCGCGCGGCAGATGCTGGGCCTTCCGGAGGATCTGTCGTCCTGGACCGCTTCCAAAGCGTTCGCGTCGTTTACGGTGAATCCCCCCGACCGATTAAGCCGTCTGGATCAGGAGAAGGGAGAACCTTTTGATCTGGTGCGGCAGAACCCCAAAATGCTGGTGCTGGAGTGCCGGATAACCCCTATTGAGACTTCCCAGAACGAATGTTCCGGCTACCTGGCGCTTTTTCGGGACGTGACCATGGACCGCAAGGCCGATACCGCCATGCATCATTTTGTCTCTCTGATCAGCCATAAATTGCGCACGCCGCTCGTCACGATCCGGGCCTATCCGCGTCTTTTGCTGAGCGAGCCCGCGGCCAGCCCCTTGAACGACTTCCAGCGCAACGCGCTCGTGACCATCGACAAACAATGCCATGTCTTGGAAGACATGGTGAATCAATTGATTGCGTTCAGCAGTCTGGATCCCGAGGAACTGGTGCGGCAGCGAATGAGCCTGGCGGATCTGGTGGATGAAGCGCTCAAATTTGTCGGAAATGAGTATAAGGATCAATTAGGGACGATTTACCAGGGCGAGTCGCTGTCAACGCTGTTCGTAAGCGTGGATCCCACGCTGTTACAGCAAGCGGTCCGGAACGTGCTTGAGAACGCCTTAAAATTCGGAGCCACGCAGGTGCATGTGAGCGGCCAGGCCCAGGACGGGACCGTGACCCTGAGCGTGCGCGACAACGGCCCGGGCATCCCGCCGGAGGACCGGGAACGGGTGTTTGACCGTTTCTATCAGGTGGAGAAAAGTTTTTGCGGCCAGGTCCCGGGCGCAGGCCTGGGGTTGACCATGGCCCGGCAGGTGGTGGAGGCGCACGGCGGGAAGATGTGGGTGGAGAGCCAGGTCAATCAGGGCTCGACTTTCCTGATGCAGTTGCCGGCGTCAGCGGCGGAGTCGCCTCAATGAGTTCCAACCCGATCCGATTAAACTTGTGGGTGATGCCGAACGCGGGGTTTGATACCCAGCGGGTCATGAATCACGAGCTCGCCCTGTTTCGTGAGGAAAACCCGGGTTTCGATGTCCATCTGACGGTACATCCCTGGCATTTTGCGTGGGACCGGCTGATCGCCGTTGCCAAGCATAAGGACTACCGCAACCCGCCGGATGTCATTCAAATCGGAGGCACTTGGAACGCGACGCTGGCGGCCCTCGGGATTTTAAGCGATCTGACCGATTATCTGGACGATATCGAGCGCACGGACATCATCCGCCCGGTGTGGAATTACTGTTATGAGCCGACCCGGACCAAAGCCTATTCGCTCCCCTGGTTCCTGGACGCGCGGGTCCTGTATTACCGGAATGATATTCTCCATAAGCTTGGTTTGCGGCCGGAGGATATCGGGACATGGAAAGGGTTCAGGGAGGCGTGTGAGCGGCTGCACAATTCCAAATTGGGGAAACGGTATTTTGCCCTGCCCCTGGCGGGACAGAAAGAAGCCATTTTAATTCACGACCTGGCGCCCTGGATCTGGGGAGCCGGGGGGAGTTTCCTGAGTTCGGACCACCATTCCACCCAATTTAACGATCCGTCCGCGCTGAAAGGGATCGATTATTATATCCGGATGATGGTGGACCATCTGATCCCCATTTTCGGGAGGGACCGTTTTTCAACCGGGGACTTCTTTTCCGGGCAGTTTGCCTTTCAGGTGTCCGGGGTATGGCCGGTGAATTCGTATCTAAATCCGGAGTATCCTTACTATCAGCCGGAAGTGGCCAAGCATTATGGAATCTCGGTCTTTCCGGCCGGCCCGGCCGGTCAGGTGACCTTTCTGGGAGGCAGCAATCTGGCCATTGTGAGTACGTCCCAACATCCGCACGCGGCCTGGAAGCTCATTAAATTCCTGACCGGCATGGAAGCCCAGGTCCGCCATTCCCGGCAGATCGGGATGCTGCCCAGCCGCTACAGCGCTCTGGAAAAACTGCTGGCCGTGGCGCCGCCGCCCGTGGCTGAGGTTTTCCGGCATTCGCTCCGGGTGGCGCGGACGCTGCCGTGCGCGGCGACCCTGGGCGCCATTGAGCGCATCATGGGACGGGCCACCCAGAAGCTGATCGCCGCGGTGCGGGAGAATCGTTACGACGAAAAATTGCTGACCGAGGCGATGGCCTCCGCCGCCCGGGAATCGGATTACATTTTGTCGCTTTATGAATAAATTACGGTCGTTATCTCCGCAGGTCACACCATCGTCATTCCCCCCGGTCACTGGGGGGGAATCCATAGATCCCCCGCCAGAACCCGCGGGGGATGACGGGGAAAAATGAAAGATAAACACGCGTTGCAGAAAATCCGCGAGGAGTTCCAGAAGTTCCAACTGGGCGAGCCGCCCCGACACGGCCGCCGCTGGAGCCTTCTGCCGGAAGATAAAAATCAGATGCTGGCGCACGCGCTTCTGTATCTCTGCGAGTGGATGAAAATCGACCGCGGCGCTGTTTTTCTCCTCGATGATAACCGCAGGATGCTGTTGGCGCACCAGCGGGTCGATCTGATGGATGTTCTGCCGGGGGAGGAGGAGATCGCGCTGTTGCCGGATTCGCCCATCAGCCGGCTGCTCGACGGCAAGCGGCCGTCCCTTGTGCTGCGGGAACCGCATGACACCGCCTATCTTCCGCTCCGCGCGTTCGGCAAAATATTCGGGATCCTGCGCGTGGAAAATGTACGGCACAAAAAATTATTCACGGATAGCGACATTGAATTACTGAAGGATTTCACCCACGAGTTGGCGACCGCTTTGCGCGCTCTGGAAATCGCGGCGTCGGAGCGGGAGCGCGTCGGCCAGATGGAAGCTCTTCACGAGGTCTCGAACGCGATTTTCCGGTCCCTGCGGCTGGATGAAATGCTCAAATCCGTCGCCCAGAGCCTGATTACCCAGCTGGGATTCGACCGGACGCGCATTTACCTGATCAATCGCGAGGGGGAAAGCCTGGAAAACGTCCTGACCATGGACCAGCGCCAGCAGGAAATCGTTGAAAAGGAACGGTATCCGCTCAAGCGCGGGGTGCATCCCATGGTGGATATGATCCTCGGGAAAACCGATGACGTACCGATTGAACAATACCAGCGTACGATCGTTTATCTTCCCTTGCGCACCCGCGACGAAAACATGGGGGTGCTCATGGTCGATAACCTGCTCAGCCAGCAGGAAATTCTTCCCGAGCAAATGCCCATTCTGACCGCCATCGCCGGACAGCTGGGCATGGCGATCAAGAACGCCCGGCTGTTCCAGGGAGTGGAAGAGTTGTCGATTACGGACGGCCTGACCAGTCTTTACCTGCTGAGGTATTTCAAACAGCGCTTAAAAGAAGAGTTTTACCGGGCCGAGCGTACCCACGGACAGTTGTCGCTCATGATTCTGGATATCGACCATTTTAAACGGTTTAACGACAGTTACGGCCATCCGGCCGGGGATACCATTTTGTCCAGCGTGGCTGAGCGCATCCTGGCCAATGCCAGAAAAATCGATTTAACCGCGCGTTACGGTGGAGATGAATTCATTATTCTTTTGCCCGATACGTCGGCGGATGAGGCGCTTCTGCTGGCCGAACGTTTGCATCATGCCGTTTCTGACGAAACCGTGCTGTTGCCGCCGGATAAAAATCCGATCCACCTGACGGTCAGCATCGGCGTGGCCACGTACCCGGTTCATGCCGCGACCATCGACGAACTGATTAAACGTGCGGACGAGGCGCTTTATTGGAGCAAATCCCACGGCCGCAACCGCATCCGCCTATATTCTTTCGAAATCCCAACGAAAATCTAGAACCAGTTCATCTTGTCGTCACCCCCGAATGCCTCTGTCGGGGGTCCATCAGCCGTTGTCCTTTCGACAATGGATTCCCCGCCAGTGGCCGCGGGGAATGACGCTCTCAAATAGGCCTTTCGATCTATAGACACGGGAGAAGCGCTTTGCTATCATCTTTTCGTTGCAGTCGCACGAAGTTACGCTGGGACCCCCAATAAAAACCATACGTTTTGAGCACCCTTTCATCGTTATAACTCTGTTTGAGGATAAGTTGTTGTTGCGTTAGTGCATAAAAACAACTCGAAATGATGAAACCTATTCAGCGACGGGCACGCTGTCTCCTTCCTCTTCTCGGAGGATGGATTCTTCTATACGCGGTATCCGCCCAAGCGGCCTTTCTTGATAATGGATGGGGGGCCCGTCCTCTGGGCATGGGCGGCGCTTTTACCGCTGTCGCCGACGACTCCAACGCCGCTCTCTACAACCCCGCCGGCCTGGTCCAGGTCCAATGGAACGAATTCAGCGCCATGTACGCCCGGATGTTCTCCGGGCTCACCCTCTACGCGGCAGACGACCAGGTCCATCTCGATCAAAGCTATCTCGCTTACGTCTCCAAACCCATCCCCCATATAGGCTCTTGGGGCCTTTCCTGGGCGAACTTCACCACCACGCACCTCTACCGCGAAGACACCCTGACTCTCTCGTATGCCAGGAATGTCGGAGATTTCTTTCCAGTTCTTGATAATTTTCTTGCGCTGGGCTTGAATGTAAAGTACTTACATAGAGGGATTACTCTGGACGCCCGTTCAGTCAACGACCCTGTTTTTGCTTCAGGGAACGACAGCGCCTCAGGGATGACGGTGGATGTCGGGTTTCTTTTGAAGCCGGAGGATGGCCTGCTGGAAGGATGGCGCATCGGTCTGGCTGGAAAGAACCTGACCCGGCCGGATGTGGGTTTTCAGGAAAAGGATCCCGTTCCAATGGAGTGGCGGCTGGGGGTGGCCTACCAGAATCGGCAGCATCCCTGGCTGGTTCCTACGATGGATTTCACTCGCCGGGACGGGGTGACCGGGGTCCACGGGGGAGTGGAGAGCTGGCTTTTCAACGATATGGTGGGACTGCGGGTAGGCGGGAACCGGGATGAGGCGACGGCCGGCTTGAGTTATTACCAGGCGATCAGCAAGAAAGTCGGGTTCCGGCTGGATTACGGCTTCGCGATACCTTTTTATGTGGAAGGAACGTCCGGCAGCCACCGGCTGGCCGCGACGGTATATTTCTAATGAACCGATTTGCTGACAGCCAAATGTCTGCCGGCAATGCGTGACACAAAGCCTTGAGGAGACAGGGCCAGCGGGTCTGAGTTCCATCTTCAATACTGCAAAAATAAGGAGGACGTTCATGTACAGAAAACTAAAGAAGTCCTTAAGCCTGGGGATGCTGGTCCTTGGCTTAGCGGCGCTAGTCTCTTCACAGAGCTATGCCGTTTTCACCAGCATGCAACGCAGCACCAACACAGCCACAGCGACCACATCCGGAACAGGGCTCATTGCCATGACGGTGGGGATTCGGGTGATTGCAACCGCAGCCACCGATACCGCCATCCGATGGACGGGCGTGACGTTGCCGGCCACATGGGTTAGGTCCAGCAACTACATCCAGCTGGATTCGACTCTGACGCTCAGCGGCGCCGCGATCCAGATGTATACGGACAACCGGGCGGCGGATGCCAGTCCGAGCTATGGCGGCACACCATCGATACAGGATGGAGCCGGCTTGATCGACACGAGCACAAACACCATAGTTCTTCCAATGGCCTGGAGCATCAAGGATTCTACCGTCACAGCCGCCAACGTGGCTCCTCCGGCGGAGAATCCCCAGTCCGAGTCTGTTCCGTCCTACCAGTGGTTGAACTTCAAGGATCGCAGCACCGTAGCCATTCCGACCCAGAACATCACGGTCTTTACTGACGGTGAGGACTGGGTGACGGTGAAGAAGGGTGGTCAGGCGCAGTTCTTCCAGGCGACATGGTTCCCGACGGCAAGTACACGGAACTATATCTTCTTTGAGGCGAACTTCGCGGCCGCTCAAACACCGAAGACTTATCAGACGACCACGCTGCGTTTGGAGTCTTACACACCGTAAATACGTAACCCTGAGGGGGGCTGCCGCACGGGCGGCAGTCCCCCCATTTAAGGGGAGAAACCAATGAGACTTCCGGGAAATTCATCGCCGTTTCAAGTCCAGAAAATTCTCCGGCCCTCCCTGGGGCTGGCGGGTTTCTGGGGCCGATGGATTTCCCTGGGGGTTTTCTTGACCGTTATGGGAAGCCCC
>JBAZWU010000020.1 GCA_041660185.1 Elusimicrobiota bacterium
GCTTTCGATCTTCTCCCGATCTTGCCGCTGGATCTCCTCGGTGAGGACGCGCTGGGTGTCGGCCATGTCCTGCCTGGCCGCGGCCTGATCGGCCTCCAGAGCGTCCAGCTGCGCATGCAGCACGTTCGCCTCGGCAGAAGCACCCTTCCCTTCCATTTCCAGCTTGCGCAGTTGGCGCCGGCACTCCAGTGCCTGCTCGACCAGCTCCCTCTGCCAGTGCTCGATGGTACGAGCCGTCTTCTGGGCGTCCTCCAGGGCACGATGCGCGTTGGCCAGCGCATCGTCGCCGTCGACGGCGAAGAGATCCGCGAGCTTTTCGGGATCGAACTGCTGCTTGGCCTTGGCCATCGCCCTGCTCCCAGTTACTGCTTCTGGATCTGGAGGCCGCTTTCCAGGCCTTGGTACACAGCCAGGTTAATGACCGCCGCCCTGCTCTGCCCGAGCTTGGCCGCCATTTCGTCCACGCGCTCCAGGAGCGGCTGGGCGATGGTGAGGGTGATCTGGAGCTTCTTGCCCTTGCGGACGTACTTGGGTTGCCGGACTTCGGCCGAGGCTTGGCCACCGGCATCCGGAGCGCCTGCGATGAAGTCTTCCACGTTCTTTTTGACGGGCGGCTTAGTAATTGCCATTGCACTAACTCCGATATTGATACGAGTTTATTTTAATATTAAAACAGCGCAGAAACAAGCGCCTTTAATTCCTCGCACGCACGGGAATCCCTGGGCTTCATTTCGAATACGGAGAGGCCGGCACCGCCAGCATTGGAGAACGACTTGCGGCGACGGAGCGGGGTGGCCAGATATTCGAAGGCGGGCAGCTCGGCCACGGCAGCGGCAGCTTCGTGGTTGTCGCTGGAGTTCTCGCCGGGGTCGGCGCAGTTGAGCACCGCGACAGCTCGCAGACCGTCACGCATCGAGCGGGCCTCGGTCACCAGCTCGGCAATGTCGCCCAACGCCCATACGTCGTAGGACCGCGGCTGAAAGGGCACCAAGAGCACATCGGACAGGATCAGGGCGGCACGCAACGCCGCCGAGTCACGCCCGCCGGCATCGATCACCACGTCATCGTACTTACCCGATTGATGCTGCACCTGGCTGCGCAGGGTAGGGCCGTCCGAATAGCTGGCCACGGCGATAGCGGGTTTATGGCCAGCCTCGGCGCGAATGCTGATGGCTGTCTGGGCGGTCTGCTGACGATCGGTATCGATCAGCAGCACGTCGCGACCCTCCATGGCGCGAGCGATCGCCAGATTCACGGCCAGCGTGGTCTTGCCAACGCCACCCTTGGTGTTCCCAACAGTAATAATCATCTTGCACCTTTTTTAATATTAAGACAGGTGCAATACTACACTGTTCGTCCATGGTGTCAATGCTTTTAATATCCTTTCAAGTTAACTTCTTGAGCCGACATTACCCGCTCCGAGAATGGTGATCGAGGCCGGGCATCGGCCACGTCCGATGCGCGGCTTCGATCCGCCGGAGCGAAGCGCAGGCATGCCGTTGGTGGCTGGGTGCCACCGCTTCTCTTAGTCGGGTACGGCCGTCTTCTGGCCAGCCCACACGCGCTTTACCTGGCTCGCGCTGCATCCGGCGAGGCGTGCCGTGTCCGCGATGCTGCGCCCTGACGATCGAAGGGCGATGATTCGCTCGTGCATGCCGGCGTCGGCCTTCCGGCCCTCATAGCGGCCTTTCTGCTTGGCCAACTCGATGCCTTGGCGTTGGCGATCACGGCGTGTTTCGTAGTCATCACGGGCCATCTGCAGGGCGAGCTTCAGGAGCATGTCCTGGACGGCCTCCAGCACGATCCTGGACACGCCTTGGCTCTCGCTGGCCAGCTCGGTGAGATCCACGATGCCAGGCACGGCCAGGCGGGCGCCCTTGGCACGGATGCTGGCCACCAGCTGCTCGGCCTCCGGCAAGGGTAGGCGGCTGATCCGGTCGATCCTCTCCGCGATCACCACGTCACCAGGCTGGAGATCTTCGATCAGGCGGAGCAGGGCAGGGCGGTCTAGGCGGGCACCGGAAGCCTTCTCCCGGTAGACCCCTGCCACGTAGTACCCCGCGGCCTTGGTGGCCTCCACGATCGCTTCCTGCCGCTCCAGCTCCTGCGCCTCGGTGCTGACGCGCAGGTAGATCCGGGCGACCATGGGCCGTCTGCCTGGCGGGAACGGCATCAGCTCGGTACCAGGGTCGAGAGGATCAAGCATGCTGCGCTGCCACCCAACGCGAAGCGCCGTCGTAGTCGTTCCCGCCCTGGGCCTCGAAAACCTGCCCAGCCAAGTCCACCGCAAGTACGCCGGGGCAAACCGTCTCCGGGGTGATCAGCTCACGCTTCCATCCGATCGCTCGCCCCGCATAGATCAGCACATAGCCACAAGCCGCTATATCGCCCTGTTCGGCATCCCGGTAACGCGCAGCAATCGCTTGATTGTTCATACCTCGTCCTGCCACTCGAATCCCTGTTGTTCGGCGTCCTGCCGCGCTTCCTCGGTCAGGAATGCCCCGTAGGCGTCGACCACCCGGCCGGTGTTGCCCGCCTTCGCCATCCACTCCGCCCGCTGCTCTTCGGGCATGTCGTTCCACCATTCGGCGCCCGCTTCCGGGTCTTCGTTCGGGTCGGCCGGAAACACCCCGCCGCCCGCTTCCTCGCCATCACTCAAGAGGCGGAGCTTCCAGCCGCCGCCTACGGCGGCAGAGCGGGACTCGATTGTGAAGGTGCGCTCAGGCGGCTCCGGCCAGATAACCCGATCGAACCAATCGGAGGCGTGCATCCGCTCGTCGCTGCCATTGCTGTCGGACGACTCGGCCAGATCGGCCATGAAGGCGGCTAGCACCTGGGCTGGGGTCAGGCTGTGTCCGGTGCAGAACGCGACGAACTCCGCAGGGATCGGGAGGGTGATGGTTTGCTGGGCTTCCATGGGCCGTCCTTGTTAGGTTATTTTGAGTATACCCAAATTGGCCTAGCTCATGCACTAGGCCAATTCGTGCGATTGACGATTCAAAAGAGCCACGAGCCGGAGCCGGGCTCTAATGAACCACCCGAACGTACCTGTCCCAGTTGGGACAGGGCAGGGTGTCCCAACTGGGACAGCAAGCGCCCGCCCTTTATTTATTGTGACGCGTCACAATAAATAACCACTCCAAACTGATCCCGAATCCCGCAGTACCCCACGCCGTAGGGCGTGAAACCAAGCCGCTCGATGGCTTCCTGGTCGTAGTCGATCTGTTCGTGGTGGTGGCCGTGGAAAGCCGTCTTCGCGCCAAGGCGGCGAGCGAGATCATCGATTTCCCGAAAGCCATGGTGATGGCAGCTCGGCGCTTCATGGGTCACCAGGATGTCGGCCTGCTCAGTCAACAGGGCTTGGTAATCATTGGGAAAGATCGTGCTCCGATGCTTGCGCGGCATTCCGTCACGCCACCGGCTTCCCTTGCCGCAACGCGCCAGGTAGTCCTCTGTCGATGCGTACCGCGGTTGGCTGGGCGCAGCCCAGACCTGCCCGCGGAAGATCCCGCCCAGCCCAGCGATGCGAACGCCGGCAACCTCGACCACGCGACCGTGCAGGTTGTGATCGGCCAAGGCCGAACTGAACAGGTTGTCGTAGTCGGCTTCGCTGTCGGTGTCGTGGTTCCCGTGAATCCACCAGACCTCCGTGCGATCGAGGATCGACCGCAAGGCCGATTCCAGCGGCTCCTGCGCCTGCACGTCGCCCAGTAGCACGATGGCCGCAGGCCGATGAGCATGCACCGCCTCGATGATGTGTTCGAAGTGACCATGGGGATCACCGCAGAAGAAGATCCGATTCACGTTTGCAAGCTCAACCAGGCACCGCGCAAGGCCAACGCGTCCACGCCGGCGTGGTGTCGCCGTGGTCGGTGTTCCGGGTGGTCGCCCCACCACCGCTCACACGCCGAAGCCATGTCATCGAGACGCTGCCAACGCACGTCGACCGCTGGACCTTCGGGCTCGACTTCATCCATGCCATCGATGACGAACTGGCAAAGGCCTCGATCGTGGCCCGAATCGTAGTAGATCCACGGTCCCGGGATCGTGGCCAGGAATTCGCGCAAGCAGCGGGTGAGGGCAGCGTCGTCCATCGCTGACGCACCGCGTTCCAGCAGCGGATACACGACCGACGCCACCCACGGCATAGGTTCGGCAGGTAGTGGATCACGCTCACCATAGAACTGGTGTTGGCCATCGTCGGAGACCAACGCGATCGACACCAGCTCGCTGGCCAGCACGTCCGCCCATTCCACATCGAGAAAAAGCTTCACAACACGTCCAGCCATCCATTCATAGCTCACGCCTTGCAGTGATAGACCGCGGCTCCTTGACGGGTTCCTGAGCATCGATCTCCGTACGGAACTTGGCCGTCTGCTCCAGCCATTGCTGGACATGGCCCGATGGGATGGACTCAGCGCCACAGCGCAAGCAAACGTACTGGTTCACCCCGTGAATAGAGGTCGTATGGCCCTTGTACCAATAGGGCACCTCACCGCGGTATTTGATGACGGGCTCGGCCGCGTGACAGTTAGTGCATTTCATGGGTCCACTTCCTCTACAAAAACAACTAGATCACAACGCGCCACCTTGCCCCCGCACCTCGGCCATCAGCTCCGCAATTCTCGCTTGCACACCAGCCTCAATCGGATCGACCAGGTAACGCGGGGAAGCGTAGGCGCTACGTCTGAACTCCACCCCGGCCACGGTAAAGGTGCTTTCGTCGTGCGAGATCCGCTGCGTCGAACCGCCGCCGAAATCGAGATACAGCAAGCAGCCAAACAGTGAGCCCGGATCTTCCTCGACCACCAGGTAGATGGCCCCTTGTGCTAGGTAGTCGCGCTCGTCGTCCTTCCAGACGACGACAGGAACGCGAGCGAAGTCACATTTGTTTTCGTCGAACCGCCAAACGGCCATATTCACCTCTTGCCATATTAGGAACTAATTTCCTAGTATAGGAGCTGCCGCCAGCCACCAGAAGGGTAGGCGGATCACCTTCATCAGACCAGGAGTTTCTATGAATTTTCGTCAGACGTTCGTCCTCGCCAGCCTTGCCGCCACACTGCTTTTCGGCACTACGGTCGCACAGGCCCAGCAATCCGCTACGCCATTGGCCAGCCCGGCCAGCCAGCAGGAGCAGACCTTCAAAGCTGTCGGTGGACTCAACCACGTGCTTGTACGCCCGGAGGGCATGTACATCGAGTGCACCAGCTGCGGTTACGTGAAGGAATTCACGGAGAAGAACTTCGTCCCGAATTATCCGGGCCATCCGCTCAAGACGCTTGGGAAAAAGCTCGCGGGCGAGCCGACGACGCACAAAGAAATCTGGGTGACCATCGTCAGGCCCGGCAGCGATCACCTGGAAACGTCCATGACGATCGTAGATCCGAAGATCGAACTGCAGCTGGGCGATCTGATCTACGTGACCGCACCCGGTGGCGGCGTCCGCCTGCTCCAACGGGCTTCCGCCCAGTAAAGGCCTGGCGCCTTTCGCTTCGTTCGTGCAAGCCCATCCCCCTTCAGCCAGGAGCTGACCATGAAGTCTCGTAAGGCCTTTCTGATCGCGATCGCCGCAGCACTGCTCTTCGGCACCACCATCGCGCAAGCGCAGTCGCCCATCAGCCAGGGCAAGCCCGATACCCGCACCGTCGAATGCCATGCCTGCGGCTACGTGAAGCAGGTCACCGACCGCTCGAACACTACTGACGACGGCAGCTGGTTCGCAGTGCTCAAGGCCAAGATCACCGGTAAGCCGCAGACCGTGGGTCTCGTCTTGGTTCCCCAGAAAAGGATTTCCGCGGAGCTGCTAGAGCACCCCTGGCCCCTGGTAGGAGCTGCTTCGTTGTTCCCCCAGGTTCTTGACCAAATGAACCTCTCGGTCAGGTCGCCCAAGATCCCGCTCCACGTTGGTGACTTGGTGGCTATCGATAGAAACTCGGACGTGCTCCTGATCGAGAAGTCATCCGCACCGTGAAGGCCGACACGGCATTGGCCACAAAAAAGACCGGCTTGAAGCCGGTCTTTTTTTGGCAACGGGCGGGTGTCGCGGAGCAGCGCCCGCAGGCGTATCGGCGCAGGAGTGGCATGCAAGCCGAAGGCGCGGCAGGCCGCCATGCCCTGTCTGCGGTTATGTGACCACCTCTCCTTTTTTTGGCACCATCGACGCATGGCCAAGCCAAACGCCCAGCACCACAACCCCGACCCGGCCTACCTCCTGCAGCTGCTGGAGAAAGCCGAGCTGAGCCAGAGCGAGGCGGCACGGCGCCTGGGAATCAGCGACCGCATGATGCGGCTGTACCTGGCCTTCCCAGAGCGCCGGGACGGGCAGGGCACTGTCGCCAAGCGTGTGGAGTGCCCCTATCCCATCCAGTACTGCCTGGAACAGCTTGCAAGCGGCTCCAGACGGCAGGGGTAGGGGTAATGTGGGGTAAGGTGCTGCTATAGCCCCAGCGTGGCGATGTGAGCTTGCTGCTGTTGCTCTTCGGTAGGGTCCATTTCTTGAAGCAAGGCAAAAATCCATAGCCGCCGCTTTTCACGTTCTGGATCACGCCCAAGCGGTTGTCGGTGGATCAGGTCCTGCTCTTGCGTGAGCGCCGCCCGCTGCCGCACCAGCTCATCATTTTCCAGTTGCTTGTCCTGGTCCTGCTCTTCATGGGCCAAGGCTTCCTCGCGCAGCGCGTCCAGACGGCGCACCCGTGCCTCGTATTCCTGCAGAGCCTGGTCTTCGGCGCAGCGCTCATCGGCCAGTGCCTGCACAAGATCCGGCTCGGGTTGAGGCAGTCCATCGTCGTCGGTGTTGGTGGTGTCAGCCATAACCTATCCCTCACAGTCCCTGACTGTAATCGCCGTCTCTGGCCTGCTCCGGCGTCGGCGCCGGAGCGGGTGTTTCCTTGTGCAGCTCCTGCAGCACACGCTTACGCCGCTCCGAACGCTCGTCCGAAGGCACGGGCGTAGTATCCACCTCGCGATCAACCGATGGCTTTTCCTTGGCGCGGTCCTGCTGCTTGTCGTTGTCGCCGCTGGTGACGTCGAACTGCTTTTCGCCAGGTTCCAGCTCCGGGCCTTGATCGAGATCCTTCTCCTTCGCCTTGCCGGCATCCAGGATCGTCTCGCGGCGACGCTTCGTTTCGTCTTGCTCGATGAGCTTGTTTTCGCGCGAGGCCTGTTCGCGCTTTGATTTCCACTCGTCCACGCGCACCTCGTGTTTGGCTTCGTGGGGAGCCAGCACCTGCTCACGCCATGCTTTGGCCTCGGGATCATCGCTGCGCAAATGGTCCTTGAGGGCCGTGGTTTCTTCGTGAGTTTGAGCCTTCATGGCCCGGAAATTCTCGTCCCACTTTTCCGCCTCGCGACGCGATGCCGGGCCTGCCAAAAAGCCCTGCTTTTCCACCGGCCGCGCTCCACGCTCCGACATGAACCGCTCTTCGATGGCTCGATCGAGCTTTAGCACTTCGTCATTTTCAGCGCGCACCAGGATGGTGTGGCGGTCCAGCTGCGGCTCTGGCTCCTGCATGGCACGCTGCCGTTCGGCCCAGGTCATTTTTGGACCCTGCTCAGGCAAAGCTGGACGCTCTGCAGCGTCCGCCCGCTCCGGGGTCATGGGATGGCCAGGCTCAGCCGCCACGTCGCGCTCCAGGGCCTGTTCCTGCCGCCGCTCGGCCAACATCGCCACACGGCGCTTCTCCAGCTCAGCATCGGCAAACACCACATCCAGCTCACGGTCCACAGCCACGGCCAGTGCCGCCTCGGCCAGCTTCCGCTGGAACTCGCCCTCGCCGTAGACCTTGATCCTGCCGGGCTCGCCCTTGTCGTCGCGAAATTTCTCCGACGCCAGGCGAAGCCCGGCCTCGATCACTGCCGGATCGAGGCTGCTTTCCTTGTTGTCGAAAACAATTCGCTTGCCGCTGTCGGTGAAGGCCTGGCGATCGTTGATCTGGTAGGACACAGAGCCCGTTTCGCGGTTCACCTGGAAGGTGACCTTGTTGCCTCGCTCTTCTTCCCGGTCGATCACCTGCTTCGGTTCTGCAGGCTCAAACGCCCCTTCCAGGTCGGTGGTGACGTGTGGCGTCTTGGCCGCCAGAGCGTCTTCCCGCTTCATCGCCGCCTCGGCTCGCTTCTCCTGGTAGGCCCAGCCGCGCAACTGGCTGATCGCAGCGCGATCACCATCCTGCGCCCGATCCGCCACCCATTCGCGGTACTCCTGCGGCTTCTCGGCGCGCATGGACGCACGCTCCGCCTTGAATCGATCCTGCAGCTTCTGTTTTTCAGCGGCCTGCACCATCGACAACACAGATTGGGTGATGGCCCGGTCTTCCTTGCTCATCCCCTTCTCGGGGCTGGAAAACGCCTCCAGGCTGTTGGCCAACGCCTTGCCCTGATCCAGCTGGTAGCGCTCCGCGCTCTCGCCGTCGAAACCGCGGCGGTTGGCAAAGTCCAGCGTGCTTTCCTTCAGGTTGAACTTACCCAACACATCGATCATGTTGTCCTTGATCAACCTGTCGCGCTGGGCCGCATCCATTGCCTCCCGCTGCAGGCCGGGAATGCGTGGCATGAACTCGTCGCGTGCCGCAAACATCGTGAACTGTTCGCGGTGCCGAGTCGCCATCACGTAGAGCAACGCACGATCAACGCCCTGGGTCGCCAACCCGTAGGAGCGATCCAGGGTGATGCCCTGGCTCTTGTGGACCGTGATCGCGTAGCCGTAATCGATGTGGCGATAGCGATCCTGGTCGAAGCCGCGCAGCTCGCCACTGTCCGTACGGATCGTGAGCCGCTTGTCCACTGCCTGCTCGACCGTCCCAAGGACACCGTTCTGGACGCCTAGCCTGGGATCGTTCTGGGTGAATACCACGCGATCACCCACGGCGAAATCGCGTTCACCGGCAATGGTCGCGAACTTGAACGATTCACCTAGCACGCCACGCTCTTTCAGCTCCGCACGGATGCTGTCATTGAGCGATCGCACGTCGGCGTTCCGGTAGGCCAGGACGATGCGCTCCTTCGCACCAAGATGGCTCCGTTCCGGGTTGGCCCGGTCAGCCTCGAAATCAGCGAGCCAGGCGGCCGCCACATCGGCCAGGGCCTTTTCGTTGGTGTCGGCCAGGCGGACACGTCCGCGCTCGTCGTACGCGTTGAAGGCCTCGGCAATGTCTTCCCCGCGGGCAAATTGCTTGCTCGCCGCACGTGACCAGTCTTCTTTCTGGCGGCGAATATCAGTGAGTTCGGCCGCCCCAACGCGTTCCATGATGACCCGAAACGGAGCACCCGCCTCGATGGGGGCGAGCTGCTTCTGGTCGCCCATGAAGATGACCTTGGCGCCGGCCGTCTTCACCCGCTCCAGCAGGGATTTCACCTGGCGGGAGGAAAGCAGCCCCGCCTCATCCACGATGATCACATCCTTCCTGGTGAGCTTGTCCGGGTTGTCGGCGGCCGTCTTCTTCCACGAGTGCTCCCAGCTGGCCAGCGTCCGGCAGCGATCGGGGCTGAGGCCGTTGGACTTGCGAAGTTCGTCCACCGCTTTGCCCATGGATGCGGCACCCAATACCCGATAGCCCGCTTCCTCGTAGATCTCTTTGACCGTCTTCGATGTGAAGGATTTACCTGTGCCAGCATCGCCCACGATACAGGCGATGTGCTGGGGCGAAACGACATGAACAACCGCGTTCTTCTGCTCCTCGCTGATCGTCGGGTACTTCTTCATGACGCGCTGAATCAGCTTTGGTTCTACATGATGTTGCGAGCGTCCCTTGAGGTACGTAGCACCCTCCGCGATGAGCGTTTCCATGCGCACCATCGCTTTCGTGGAGTACCGGGCCTCCATACCTTCGTCGCCGGGATGGAGTAGCACCAGGACCGACGCCGCGTCGACATTAGCCAGCGCGGCCGTGCGCGCCTCGTCGTTGTTGTCGCCGGTTTCGGTCAACACCTTGACCGTCTCCCGTTCCAGATCCTTCATCGAGAAAACGGCTTCGTTGGTGGTGACCCGCTCCAAGATCTGGGCTGTCAGGTCATCCATCGCCCGGAGCAAGCCAGACGGTTCCTCACCGCGAGCGATACGCTCGCGCTCTTCCTTGTGGCGTTCCTTCATCGCTTCTTGAGCTGCCATCTGCCTCTCCGCCATTAGGTTCTTGGCCGGTGCCTTGACCACTTTCCAGGAATCCCGATAACCCTCGTACCGTGCTTTCAGATGCTCGCGTTCTTCGGCCCGCTTCCCTCTTCGCTCCAACCGCATGTCGGCGTCACGCTTGGGAAGTTGAGGGCTATACCGGACGGCAGGCTTGAGGTCCGCGACAACCCGTTCAAGGGACGTCGCCATTGCCTGATAAGGACCAAGCCTTTTGACCAACTTACCGGCACCCAATGACTCGTGCATCTGCGAGGCCTTGACCGGCGTTTGCTTTGGGTCGGTAGCCGAATAGATCGCAAATCCCTGGCCTTTCGGCTTGATCAACAGTCCAGCGGCAAACAACTTTGTGTGAAGGTGCTGCCAATCCGTATCCGGCGCCGCCAGCACCTGCAGGACAAAGCCCTTCGGCAGGCCCTGCACATAGCTGGCAAACGATTCGTTACCCGTCATGGCCTCCATCTTCTGGGCCACGTCAGGTAAGCGAATTTTACCCTGGTCGACTCTCTCACGTCGCCAATCTTTGGCCGTTTCTTTGGCCCAGTCAACGACCTTGATACCGTTCCGTTCATGAACGGCGAAGGGTCCGTTGTCGTGACTCCAACCCTGCGCTATTTCAAGCTCACGCATGCACTTATCAAGCGCAAAGAAGTCACGATGTGGGTAGACGGCTTTATAGGTCTCCGGGTGAACCCGGTTCACCATCAAGTGCACATGCACATTACCGGTGTCACGATGCACAGCGGCGACGTACTGGTGGCCATCCATGCCAACAGCCTTCATTGCCGCTCGCGAAGCCTCAAAGCACTGTTGATCCGTTGGCTGCTCACCTTCCCGCCAAGAAACAACCACGTGGTACACGGGATCTTTGACGCGCTTACTCTGGCCCGACGCCCCCCACATTTCTGCCCATGCCGTGCTGGCCGAGAGGCAGTTGGTATCGATACTCACGCCGCGATCAAGGATTTCCCCCGTGACTGGATCGATGCTATCCCGCTCACTGGTGATGTACCTGGACAGGCTCAGAAAGCTCGATCCACCATCGCCGCGCTTGGAGGGAACCTCAGCGATCATCGTCCGCTTCCTCCACGCTGGGCTTGATGCGTTCGATAGCCTTGATGATCGCACTAAAGACGCGGGCGTACTCCTGGCCGTTCAAGCCTCCAACCTGGCCAAAAAGGTGCTTTTGAAGGCCTCCCAGACGGCGCAGCTCATTGACGACATTCCGATCAGTCTGGTTCCGGATTCTCCGATTGAGAGCACAGCAGCGCAGGTATTGGGCCACGGTAAGCCCTGCGTCGTGGGCACGATCGCGGATCTCCATGTCCTCTTCCGGCAGCAGACGAACCTTCATGTTGACGGTGCGCTTGCGGGATTCAGATGACGACATGTGGCGCTCCGAATGGCCGCAGCCTGCGGCGGGGTCTCGGGGGCGAAGCCCCTGAGCAGGGTGGTTAGGGACCGTGTAACGAGCGTAGCGAGTGGAACGGGACCGGTGGCTCACCAAAGCGAAGCGGCGGTGGGCCAAACCCTACCCTGCCCTCGTTTTTGGTGAGTATATATGATGGTGGTTTGAAGACAAGGAAAGAGGTTTGATGATGATAAAGAGGAATGATGTTTAGGTGAACATGTGTAGGAGTTTGATGGAAGATAGATGAAATATTTATGGGAACATGTGTGATGGTTTTGGTGGAGGTAGGAGAGATGTTTTAGTGAAGATGAATAGTGAATTGTTGTGAGAGGAAATCATGAGAACTTGTGTTGTGTCTGGAACCCAATGGGATAGAATAGTGTCGTCATCCGACAACCAAGAGGATTTCACCAATGACGGGTCGCGCTCGTACTTACACCAAAGAGACCGCCGACAAGGCCGCTCAAGCACTCCGTAGCCTCCCCCCGAAGCCACCGGCAGAACGTCCCATGAGCACGTCGGACACCATCAAGATGCTCAAGCCTGAAATTGTCGCCGCGATCGCCAATGGGTACACCCACCAGGAGATCGTTGAGAACCTGAAAAAGAACGGCGTCAAGGTAGGGCTTAGCACACTAAAAAACAGCTTGAAGGGCATGAAGGCCAAGCCGAAGGCTAAAGACAAGCCGGAGTGATCTGATTCAATCCACAAAAGGAACAGGGAATCGACGCAATGACGACCATCTTGAAAGTTAGCCCGGGTGATCCGCGAAAAAAAGCTCAGGAGCGCGTGGTCTTCCTCGCCGTTTTGCTGGGCGCTTGGCTCGGCTTCTTGAGGTTCATCCTCACACACAGGAACGACCCCTATCACCTGGGCATTGGTACGGGTGAGTTCATCCTCGCCTGCGTCATCGCGGCGCTGCCTACCCTTCTCTTTTTCTCTGTGGGGATCGTGGCCTGGGGGCGCTACGTCATCAAGAACGCCGAGGTATACATTGAGTGGGAAGGCACTGCTAAGGAGCAAGAGGCATCCACACAAGAAAAGGCACGAGCGGAGTGGGAAGCAAAGCCAGCCAAGGAAAAGGCCTACCACGGTCTTTGGATGGGCTATTCTGCCGGTCTGCTCGCCGGTCGCGGCCATAACTATGGCATCAGCGATACCACACTCGGTGCGATGCTCGATCCGGAAGATACCTACAAGAACATCATTGTCTTTGGCTCGATCGGTTCCGGCAAGACGACGCGGGCAATCAACCCACTCTTGAAGCAAGTGCTGTCCATGGATACGGGCGCCCTGATCTTCGACATCAAGACCGACTATGTGGAAGAGGTGCAAGCGCTGTGCAGGATGACCGATCGAACCTACAAGGTAATCGGTGACGGTGGCGTTGCACTCAATCTCATCGGCGGATGCTCGCCGGACTTGGCGGCAAGCTTCCTTGAGAGCTGTTTCTCGGCCAAGGGCCAGGGATCGGGGGATTCGTCCTCGTTCTTCGTCCAGAGCGCCGTTGAACTATGCCGTAATTGCCTCCTGCTCATGGACTTGGTAGGTGCGGAATACACCATTCGCAACCTAAACAAGGTGATCTTCAACGACGAAGATCGCGACGCGCTGATGGAGCAATTGAGCGCTAAATTTTCGGCAAACGAATTTGACGAAGAGCAGGAAATCGCCGCAGAAATGGTTGTCCAGTTCTTTAAAAGGAACTGGGCCGACCATGACGAAAAGGTTGCCAAGAGCATCCGCAGCACCGTCAGCTCGGTGCTCTCCCCGCTCCAGTCGCCTGGCATGGTTCGGGCCTTCTCCCCGACCGGTGGCAAGGAAGAAGCGGATCTCCCGTCCATGATCAACGACGGCGAGATCTTCCTGGTCAACATTCCGCGCACGAAGTATGGCGATGGTGGCTCCCGCTACGCTTACATGCTGCTGAAGCTGGGCTTCATGAACATGATGCGGGCGCGTACCAGCCGGAAGGATTGGAATCAGACCCGCCCGGTGGCTTTCGTGTGCGATGAGTACCAGGCGATCATCGACCCGATCTCGGACGTGGACTTCTGGGACAAATCCCGCTCGACCAAGACGATCGGCATGGTCAGCATGCAGGGTGTTTCAAGCATGGTCCAGGCGCTTGGCAAGGACACCACCGCAAACGCCATCCTCCAGAACTTCCGCCAGAAGCTGATCTTCCGCACAGAAGACCAGGCCACCTACGGCATGATCCAGAGCGTGCTCGGCCAGATCGACGTGCTGAACGTCAATCGTTCCAGCGGCCACTCCGATGGCGTCGGGACTTCAACCTCGTACAACAGCCCCCGCAACAACTCCACCAACCAGGGCTGGAACGAGAACACGAGCGAGAACTGGACGCGCCAGGAGCTGTTCGGGGCCAACGACATGCGCAACCTGACCACTGACCAGGTGCTATTCATCGGCAACTGTGGCGGCACGGCACTCGATGAGGTGCTGAACGTCCAGCCGCTCTACGTGAAGCAATAGGAGAACGACATGGTTTGGGTCAAAGGCGGGTCACAGCAGGTAGAGAAATTCTCGTACATTCAACCGACACTGCCCCTGGGGATGCTCATCAAGCTGTTCCTCGGGTCGTTCGCGGCGGCGTGGATTCTCTCGTGGATCGTCAACCAAATGGCGTCCTGATCGTGGGTTGGAATCAGACGAAATAAAGGCCGGGCCACGTCCCGGCTTTTATTTATAGTGACGCGTCACTATAAATAAGCCATCAACGGCAGGAACCACCTCGATGGCTACTGATCCTCTCGACCCCGGCACTACTGACGACCAGCTGCTCAAGCGCCCCCGCGGCCGTCCTGCGACCGGTGAAGCGAAAACCAATGCGATACGTGCCATGGAGTACCGGCGTCGCCTGCGCAGCCGCGGGACGAAGGCTAGTACTCAGCCTGGCGAGGCGTCGACAGCGGTTCTGCTCAAGGAACTGGGCTACCTGTGCTCGAAAGCATGCACGTGGGACGGACGCGCTGCCGGCATCCACCGGATTCTGGGCGAGTTGGCCAGGCGGTTCCCGGCAAGCAAGGCGTGAAGATAAATATTAGCGTTTCAGCGTAGTATCAAAGCAACGTTGATTAAATGCAGAATGAACTTTTCTTAATATTAAGAAAAGTTCATTCTGCATTAGAAATACACTTCGTAGTTCTGTCGGCGGTGGTAGATCGCGAGAACGTCCACCCGCATGGCCTTGTCGTCCACGCGATAGGCCACGACGTGGCTTTCGTAATTGGCCAGGTGAAGGCCAGGGCGAATATCGTCCCGACACTTGAAGCGGTGCGGGAGCCTGTCCAGGCTGTCGCAAAAAGCGATCAGACCATCCACGTACTGGCTGGCAATCTTCGTGCTGGCCTGCTCCGCCAGGTACTGGAGAAGCGCGTGGATCTGGGTGCTGGCCAGCTTGCCGTATTCGACCCGGTAGCTGCTCACGCGACGTTCTTGTTCCGACGATCAAGGCGGGCCGTCGCCTCGGCCAGGCTTTGGCGAAGCTCCGCTGAACTCACCCCTTGCGAAGGATCAGCCTGCAGGGCGTCGTAGGCGCCGGCAACTTCCGTCTGCAGCCAACGCTCGATCGCCTCATCACGGGCGAACAAGGCTCGCACACCATCCCGCAACACCTCGCTCTCGGTCGCGTACTGGCCCTGCTGGACCTTGAGCGTGACCAGTTCGGCCATCTCGATCGGCAAAGTAATGGAAAGCTGTTTCGTGGTCCGCATGGGAGATCTCCCGATCACGTTGGATAGGATGAAATCCTACTCTACGTTCAAACGGGGCACCAGAGTTCTTCCCATAACGTGTGTGATACCCCGTGCCGCCTCCGCCCTATCGGGCGGGGATCGGCACCAGGCGACGGACGTAACCGCCGCCTGGTGCCGATCTCGATTTCTGAACCATTCAACAAAACGCCTTCGACCGGCCTCACTGGCCGGCCCACACGGGCCGCTGAGACCCTTCCGAATACCTCGGGTGCGCCCCTGCCCTGCCTTCGCTCTACGGCGTTTCTAGATGCCTTCCCGCGACCACCACCCAAGCGCCCGCTTTTGCCTTTCCGCTGACCCGCTTTTGGAGGGAGAGGGAGCCGCCGCGCCGTAGGCGCGGTGGGAGAGGGGTTTACCCCTCTCCAGGGGGTCGAAGTTGGGACCGTAGGCGCGTAGCGCCGTAGGGACGACAGGGGGGCGCAGCCCCCGCAACTCTTGGACATGGTTTTAATGTCGGCAGGATGCCGACTCCGAGTTGCTTTGCCCTGCTCTACCGCTCTTTCCGTCTGCACCTGGCTCCTGGTACGTGCCGGGGCTGCTTCTGGTGGCCTGGATGGCCACCGCTTGTGGCGCAGCCCGCGTAGCGGGCGAAGGGTGCCGCCCTGGATGGGCGGAGGGCGGCGCTCTTGGGGCCGTGAATCGCGGCTCGGCGTGGTTTTCCACATTTCCACAGGGCCCAGCTACTAAAAGTTAAGGTTTTAAAGCTTTAAAAGTTAAAAGACGCGCGCGCGCATGCGCGTTGTTACGGTTTTGGGAAGCGTTGGGGCACAAGGGCTAGAGCGGGCATAGCGTGGGTGATACCCCGTGCCCATCCACAGGAGGGGTGTGGGTGATACCCCGTGCCCATCCACAGGGAAGCGTGGGTGATACCCCGTGCCCATCCACAGCGCAACTAACAGAAAGGCCGAAGTTATCCACAACGTGGGTGATACCCCGTGCATTTGGGAGTGCATCGCGGTTAGAAGACCGCTCCGGTGGGTGATACCCCGTGCCAGGCGCGGTTTTTCACCCACTGTCCTTCAGCCTACCCACGGTTGCCCGCAATCTACCCACGCCTCACGGCAAGAGCTGATCCTTGCGGGTGAAGATCACCATGTCGCGGGCCTCGTCGAGCTGGAACAGGTATTCCGGCAGCGTCTGAACCCCGGCGATGTCCTTCAGCATCCGGCGAAACTCCCTGAGAGTCCCTTTAGACCCGGCTCGCTCAAGCAGTTGCTTGAGGCTGATCGTCCACTGAGGCTGCTTGCCGCAGAACTTGCGCGCCAGCTCGTACAGGCGACGCTCCAGCGGCTTCCGCAGGCGGAAGTAGTCCGGATGGATCGTCAGCACCTCGTAGGCCTGGACGGCGTTGTAGAGCCATTCCGAGATAGTGACTTCCACCGCCTGCATCTTGTCGTCGTCGCTGTGCTGGTTCACAACGATCTTGGCCCGCTCGATGATGCCGAAGGTGTCCTTGACCAGCATTCCACCCGTCTTGATATCGGTGGTGATGGTGGTACCGCGCAGGCGCTCAAAAGCCTTTTGCAGCTCCTTGTAATCACGCCCGCCCACGCCCCGGTTCGTGGTGACCAGGTAGTCGTACACGCGAAAACGTACCGTGCGGTTCTTCACGTCAGGGCGGGGAGCCTGCTTCCCTTTTCGCTCGGCAGCGGCGTTCAAATTGAGCGCGGCCGTGATCTGCGAGATCACGTAAATCAACACGTCCTTGTCCAGCTGGGTGGCACGTCCCAGCACACTGGGTGTGACACGGATTTGCCGGTCGCCGTCCTTGCTCGACCATGACCAGATACTCAGGTCGGGCTTGGTGGCCAGCGTGAAAATCGGCTGCTCCATGCTGATCCCGTCGTCCTTCATGGCGTAATCGAGAAGATCCGCCAGGAAGAAATCCCGGTTCTTGTGCCGCACTGGCAACAGGCTCTTTTCCCGGTTGGCCTCTTGGACTCGCACCAGGCTTTCGATCTTCTCCCGATCTTGCCGCTGGATCTCCTCGGTGAGGACGCGCTGGGTGTCGGCCATGTCCTGCCTGGCCGCGGCCTGATCGGCCTCCAGAGCGTCCAGCTGCGCATGCAGCACGTTC
>JBAZWU010000021.1 GCA_041660185.1 Elusimicrobiota bacterium
CAAGAAATGGACGATGCCGATCCGCGACTGGAAGGCTGCCTTGAACCGCTTTACGATCCAGTTCGAGGGGCGCCTTCCTCAGCGGTAACTCAAACTCCGTTTACACAAAATTCTGTACACCCTCCGGCTCACGATTGAAGTTTCCAGATGGACTCAAGAAAACGTCTCCTGCTGGCTCCCCGGCACAGTCGGGGAGACTCTCTCGTCGATCCGTGGCGTCACCGGTGAATTTACGCTTCGATGTCGCCTGCGCCAAATCCGGGAGCGATTGCTCGGGCGATGATGCGCAGCAAGCGCAGGGAGCAGTGAAACACATGGTGCGGTCGTCTGAATCAGACGCCGACTACAGCATCAGTTGGAAATGCACCTGCAGAACCGTCCCATTTGCTCTCGCGGGACTCGTTCCAGGATGAATCACATATTGAATATCCGGCTGCACTGCGAAGTTCGGCGTCGCTTGCAGGAGGTATGTGGCCTCAATGGAAGTCTCGGCACGTGTTACCGGGACCGCCATCTCTTTCAGAGTGTCGATGTAATGCGATCCGTTCCGTGCAAATGAGATGGCGATGCCAAACATGTCATCCGGCCTGCCGGCAATGAGCCCTGAGGCCCTGAGCCCAGTGGCGGCGAACGAGCGAAACCGATCAACCCGCCCATCTCCGACACCGGACTGCAGGAAACCCGATAGCCGGGTCCTCGGACTTGCAGCCGACCTCAATAGGGTCCGATCTAACAGTACATACGCACCGCCGCTGCCGTCGTGCTTTACAGGGCGCCCCACGCTGTCAACGAGGCTCAGATCACGAAAGGTACCGGTGTAGTGCCACACTCCGATGGCAAATTTGTCGTCGTATGCGGGGAAATTCGAGCCGCGACCGATCATGTATTTGGCAACGCCGCGCGAATCATCTGACTCTCGGCGTGTCAGGGAGGCGATTTCGGAAACTAGCAAGAGGCCCTCCTTTTGCTCAGGAAATCGCACCTCTCCATCTATTCGATTTGCCGGTGCCCCGTCCATGATTGCAGAGCGAATCAGGACGCCTGGGGAAGGTTTGAAGGTAACCCTGGCTCCGATCGAGGTATCAGGAAAGATGGATGGACCGCCGATGCCGCTCTGGGAAAATTCGGGCCCCATGCCAAACGAACTATTCAAAAAAAGACCGCTCGAGGCAAGGCGATAGAATTCCGAACCAAGATCATACCTGCCAAATAAAAACGACCAACGTCCCTTCAGCGAACTGTATTGACCCCACGCTTCGTAGAGTCGTAATGCTGACTTCGCTTCGTAGCTATTGACGCCTTGTGCATCCCCGATGAAGCCACTCGGCTGACTCCCGTGTATCGAAAGTGCCTGGAAAAATGCTGTCCAGCCTGGTGTACGGAACAGTTGCTTGCCATCCAGGGCCAGTTGCAGCCGTAGATTGCCGACATATGCGACGCCCGTTCGCGTACCGCCAGCGGTATCTGCGACAACGCTTCCATCGCAGATCAAGCTGGTGGTTATGGCGTCTCGAACAAGACGATTCTTCTGATCGTCCATCTCGGTAGACAATGCCTGACGGCAGAAGAGTGCAGCGCTCGCTGCAACAATCCGAAGCACCATCTTCAACCACTGCATCATGCTCGAATGACTGCAGTCGAGCCCGGTCGAAGTCGGCAAATGCGTGCCAGGTGACAACGAGAATTCCATGAAACCTCGTCCTTCGAATGGGCTGCTCGGCCTGACCTTTTCAAGATCTCATGCAAGTGCATCAAGGTATGTTCGACCCATCTGACCCGTGCCACCCGAGCTTATGCAGAATTCCGAGTGGTCGCGATCAAGGCAACCGCTACGGAACTCGCTGCTCGACCCGGATCGAGAAGCAGTTTCAGGAGACCTTCCAGCGGCAAATCAACATTGTCCATTTCGTGCTGATATTGCGCCGGCCTTGGTAGCTCAATTCCGCCAGAGCTTCGTCGTGCGGCAATGCGCTGTGGTGCTTGGTGGGGTGGCACACGATGAACAGCCGCACGGTGACGTGCAACCACAGAATCTTGGCGTCGAGTCCGCCCCGGTAGGTGCTCGCTTGGCAATCAGCAGTAGCCCGAAGCTGCCGCGCCGATTGCGTGGAATCTCGACCGGCAGCTCGCCGAACTCGGCGTGGATCGTCTTGCAGATGCGCCCGTAGCGGGTGTTCCGGCTTAGCGCAGGGCGACCAAGGCTATAGCGATAGCCAGAACATCTTCCAGTAGAGCAGCAGGCAAGTCGTGCCCCCGGAACAGCTTCGCCGTATAGGCTCTGCCCTTCGCACCAGCGAGTGTTCCCACCACGCTCCCGGCGATGCCGGCCACAGCGCCCATCACGACGTTTTCGTGCGCGAGTCCTATGGCCAAACCCGCAACAGCGCCTATGACAACACGGGCCGCAAACTGGGGAGGCACAAGGCGACTTGGAGTTTTTGGCAACTTGTCATTGATGACCTCCCCAACGGCCAGAGCACTGCATACGTAGGACGTTATGCGGTTACCCAGAAATGAGAGCCAGCTTCCCTGTAGAGAAAGATGCTGGGTGCTAGCCGCCCAACTTACTGCCGCAAGGCCAACGAGCGCGCGTAAGCCACACGCAAAACCCAACACAAAAGCAGAGGTAAGAACAAACATATCATGCTCCTTGGAACGGCGGTTCGGTGAACCGCCAAGTTATGGACAAAGGCCCGGTTATGAAACATGCCTACGCGTAAGAGGGTTGAACGTCGCTCTTCAGTCGCCGAGACTTCCGAGGGATTGGCGTGCCAGCAAGTTCAAGATCGCGTTGCCCCGATGCGGGGCGTCGCCGGTGGCGCGCGACCATGGCACTGACTGCGATCGCAGGCCAAATTCCCAAGGCAGCCTTTCCGACAACGCCATCGCGACGCATGGTGCCGATACCTACGACACGGTGCGACCCATCATGATGTCGACGGCGCGGTCGGCGACAGCCATCACAGTCGCGTTAGTGTTGGAGCTGATGATGTGGGGCATCATCGAGGCATCGAACACTCGCAACTGCTTTACTCCCTTGACAGCGAGATCGGACGTAAGCACGGCCATGGGATCGTTCTCCCTACCCATCCGGCATGTGCCCACTGGGTGATAATTGGAGTCAGTCGTGCGCTTCAAATAGTCGAGCAAGGCCTCGTCCGATTGGACATCTGTGCCAGGCCGGGCCTCTTCGCGCACAATTGACGAGAATGGCTCATCGGCGGCGATACGCCTGAAGTAGCGAATGGCCTCGATTAGTCGCTCGCGGTCCGCTGCATCATCGAGCCAGTTAGGATTGACGAGCGGGTCGTCTCCCGGATCGCCGGAGCGCAAGCGTACGTTGCCACGGGAATTGGGCCTGACGAGGTTTGCCATGAAGGTGATACCTGGCGCATCCGGCTTGCGCCCGTTTGTGTCGGGCCACATGACACCCACGCAATAGAGTTGCAGGTCCGGCTCCCCGTGGGGATCACGAAGGTTCACGAACGCCATCGTTTCCGCGCCATTCGACGTGATTGGACCACTTCGAAATGCCAGGTACTGCACGGCATTGCGAAGGGCACGAATGCCGCTGTCCTCACCGAAGTAACCGAATTGCCCATTAGTTGGCATCGACACTACGGCGATGTTGTGATCCTGAAGGTTCTCTCCGACGCCAGGCGAGTCGACTCGCACCTTGATACCATGCGCCTGCAGATGACTGGCCGGTCCTATGCCGGATAGCATCAACAGTTTCGGGGTGGCAAAAGTACCCGCGCACAGGATCACTTCGGAAGAGGCGGAGGCAAGAAGCGTCTTATTGCCAACGCGATATTCGACACCCACGGCGCGCTTGTCCTCGAAAACGATCCGCTCGACTTGCGCAGCGGTCTCGACCGTCATGTTGGGATCATCCATCACCGGCGATAGAAATGCGTCGGCGGCACTGCAGCGCCGCCCCCGCCACGTGGTGGTCTGCATATAGCCAACGCCATGAAGATCACCTGCGTTGAAGTCGTGCGAGAACGGCACGCCTTTGCGCTGCATGGCTCGAACGAAACGATCTGCTGCCTCGACCACATAGAGTGGATCGGACACCTTTAGCGGGCCTTCCGCTCCGTGGGCAACATTGTCAAAGCGCTGATTTCCCTCTTGCTTTTTGAAGTACGGCAGCAATTCGTTCCAGCTCCACCTTGAATCTCCCGTCTCGTTGCACCAGCGCTCATAGTCCGCCCGCGATCCCCGGGTATAGGCCATAGCATTAACGGAACTGCCGCCTCCCACCACGTTGCCTTGCGGTATCGACACTCGACGCCCGCCGAGCGACGTTTGGGCGTCCGAAAGGTAGCGCTTGATAAACGGAGTGTTGGAAAACAGCATTTTGAAGGTACCGGCGGGCATGCGGATCAACGGGCTATTTGCCCGTGGACCGGCTTCGATCAATAAAACCTTGGCGCCCCAATCCCGCACCAGGCGGTTCGCGGTCACGCAACCGGAGCTGCCCGCGCCGACGATGATGTAATCGTAGTTCATCGCTTCAACCCTGCCCGGTCGCTTGCAATCCCACGGGAAGATAGATGGCCTGATCCTCGAGGAATGCCATCAGTCCTTCCGGGCCACCCTCTCGCCCCATCCCGGATTGCTTGAATCCGCCGAACGGCACATTGGGTGCCATTTCCAGACCATTCACGCAGACATGGCCCGTCTTGATGCGCCTGGCGATTGATGCTGCGCGCTCAATATCCCCGCTGAAGACAGTTCCACTGAGGCCGAAATCACTGTTGTTCGCGAGTGCGACTGCCTCATCGACATCGTCGTAAGGCATGACCACCACCACGGGACCAAAGATCTCCTCCCGCGCAATCGTCATCTCGGGGCTGACACCCGAAAAAACAGTTGGCTCGACGAAATAGCCCTTCCCGGATACCGGCCTCTGGCCTCCCCCAGCAACGACCTGGGCTCCCTCTCGCCGACCCGACTCGATATAGCCGAGTACGCGCTCGAACTGCCTTTTGCTCGCGAGCGGCCCGATCTGCGTTGTCGGATCCCACGGATCGCCAACCTTTAGACTACGGATCGCGGCACCGTACGCTTCAAGAAACGCGGCCTCCTGCTTGCGGGGCACCAGAATACGTGTCTGCGAAAAGCAGATCTGTCCGGAGAATGGCATTGTGAAGGGAACCAGTGCCTGGAGGGCCGTTTCCAGTGGTGCATCCTCCAGCACGATGGCGGCGGACTTTCCACCGAGCTCAAGCGTGAAGCGCGCGAGGCGTTCGATGCAACTTCCGGCGATGATCTTGCCGGTCGCCGTGCTTCCCGTGAAACTGACCTTGTCGATGCCGGGGTTTCCCACCAGATGCGCGCCGGCATCGGCGTCTCCCGTAATTACATTCAATACACCCGCGGGCAGACCGGCTTGTTCAGCGCATTCGGCCAGCACCAACGCATCAAGCGGAGTCTCCAGCGGAGACTTGACGACGACACAGCAGCCAGCCGCGAGTGCTGCTCCCACCTTGTATGAAAGGATGGGCAATTGCGCATTCCAGGGCGCGATCAGAGCCGCAACACCGACCGGTTGGCGTATGACACGTGCGTGGCCTCCACGTGTGGGTCGCTGCTCCTCGAATGCAAAGGTTTGGGCAAGTTCGGAGTAGTACTCCAGCATTGCGACCGCGGTGGGTGTGAACATATCCGCGAACCACGTCGGCGCCCCGACCTGGGCCGTCCAAAGTCGGGACAGCAGAGGCAGACGCTGTGCGACCAGGCCACCCATTCGCCGCAGAATCACGGAACGCTCACCAGGGGTCGTGTGAGGCCATTGGCCGCCATCAAATGCACGCCTGGCCGCGTTCACGGCAGCGTCCACATCCATGATGCTGGCCTGCGGCACTGTGAGAAACGGTTCCTCGGTAGCCGGTGCTACCAGGGACACCGTCTTGCCCGATTGCGGCGAGAGCCACTGCCCACCGATAAAGAACTTGCTGCGCACGTTTTCGGATAATTCCGTGGCAGGATTGAACATGGGTGTAGTCATGGCGCCTCCAAAGGCATGGCGAATTTAATCCAGATAAGTTGTTCCTGCGGTCCACCACCAACGCAGTGAGCTTAAAAATGTCTTCCGAAGCTCAAGCCGAGAACTGCGGCTTTTGTTCGATCGTCAAACCCTGCACTTGCACCGGTTCCTTTCAACGTGACTGGAATGCCATAATCGAAGTCGGCACTGACCTCACTCTTTTCACTGATCCGGTAGGTCGCACCCACTGAAACGGAACTGGAAATGGGCATGGCCGATAGCAGGTTTTGAGCTGTCACCGCCGACGCATAGGGGTGGTTGCCGTGCGTATAGCCAGAGCGAAGGGTCCACGCGGAATTGATGTCCCACGAGATACCGGCGCGGTAGAAATTCTGGTTCTGCCAGGCAAAGCCCTGAGGGGAACCGATGATGGTGTGCGAGTAGCTGACACGCATCCAGTCGCCCGCCACGATCACCGCAGGGGTGATGTGGTACGCGACACCGGCGCCGAACTGCTCGCCTACGTCCAGACGGCCGTCGCTTGCAGCCAGAAGATCACCGCGGTAACCCGATAGCTTGCCCATGCGAATGCGGCTGGCGTAGCTCGCGCCAAACGTGAAGGCGGTGGTCGGTTGCCAGATGTAGCCCACCCGGAACCCGCTTCCGAAACTGGTCGACGTTCCGTGTGAGGCCAGCGGCAGAAGCGAGCCATCAGGCAGCGGGACTATCGCGCCGCTTGCAGAAAACCGTTGATACGCGAGCGACGCACTGAAGCCGATGATGTTGTGCTCGGTCAGCCGGTAGGTCACCGTTGGTGCCGCTATTACCGTCTGCAGGCTCGACTTTGCCACGCCAGCACCCTTGATGGGCAAAGCCGCCCTTCCGTAGCTGGTGCCGACACCTACGCCGAACAGGGAAACGCCAAATGTCAGCCGGGGACTCATTTGCCAATTGATCCCCCCACTCGGGACCGGATAGACCTTGTCGGTATGCAGGACGTTATCGTGGCTGCCATAGCTGAAATCGGTGACCGGCTTGAGAAGCTGCACGTCGAAATCAGCACGCGAACCGACCAGGCCCATGCCTGCCGGATTGTCGGCCGCCGCGATGGCGTCTTGCGGATCAGCGATAGACACGCCGGCCATGCCACCCGATTTGACCCCGCTCCCGCTCAGCGAGATGCCGTTTTCCGCTTGCGCCTTGCCTGTCGGCAGCAGCAGCGACATCATGACGGCGTACGTCACCATCAGCCGCGCCTGCTTCTCGAATAGCTTTGACATTGTTTCTCCCCTCCCGGTTGTCGTTGTACGCAGGGGCACCCTGCGCATTCCGCTCGCGCTATACATCCAGCACGAGCACGTTCGAACGGGAGCGGGATACGCAAAGAGCGATACAGTCTCCCCGTGCCTTTTCCTGTTCGGTAAGAAAGTGGTCGTGATGCTCAGGCGTACCGTCCAGGACGCTGGCGATGCACGTTCCGCAGATGCCTTGTTCACAGGATGTTTCGACCTCGATGCCTTGCTCGCGCAGTGCATCGATGATCGTTTTTCCAGCCGGCACAGTCAGCGTGATACCAGAGCGCTCGAGCTTCAGCTCGAATGCCTTCGCAGGATCCGCCATTTCTTTTTCAGCGGCCGAAAAATATTCGAGGTGAACAGACTTGTCGGGCCAGCCGCAACGAGAGGCGACCTCTTGTACTGCTTCCATGAACGGCTGCGGTCCGCACAAATACATGTGAGCGCCGGCGGGTCGCTTCGAAAGGACTTTTTCGAGCATCTCGCGGACCGCTTTGCCATCGCTGCCACATACCAGCCGGCAGCATTGCTGCAAATCTCCGTCCACAAGTTCGTCGCGAAATGCCGCATGCGCCTCGGATCGCGTGAAGTACAAGAGTTCGAACGTCTGGTTCTGTGCCTTGAGTGCGCGAGCCATGCTGATGATGGGAGTGATTCCGATGCCCCCGGCGAGAAGCACGCTGTGGGGTGAACTCTGCTGCATCGGGAAGAGATTGCGTGGCCGCGATATCTCGAGTTCACTACCGACATGAAGCACCTCATGCACGTGCCTGGAACCGCCCCGTGACTGTGGCTCGAGCTTTACGGCGACCTGATATGTCTTCGTGTCGGCGCAAGGACCGCACAGGGAATATTGCCGGATCACATCGGGAGCAAGGTGCAGGTCCACATGCGAGCCAGGCTCCCAAGAAGGCAGTCGCTCATCACCGCGCGCCTCAAGGGTCAACAGTCGGACGCCGTCGGCGATGGTGTCTAGGGCAACTACTCGTATGGGAATGGTTTTCATGGAAATCAGGGTCCGTGCGGAAAGGTGCTGGCAATGCCCTGCCACGCGGCCATTTACAGGCCACTCTTTTTTCCGGGAGAAGGATCAGATCGCTGCAATGACGATCAGGATCTGGGTGAGCGTTGAGGCGCGAACAGATCGGGGCGATCAGCTTGGCGGGCGCAGTAGGCTTCCTTGGCATCGTCGCTTTCGATTTCGCCGGTGATCACCACCAGATCGCTGAAATCGTTCTCCGCCTCGCTACGCACTACGCCGCGAGGGTCCCCGCCTTCGGCGACAATCTTCGCTGCTTCATCGAGCATGCGCCGGGCACGCATGATCGCAATGTCAGAGGACGAAAGATGCTCGTTGCTCTGCTGATGGATCGTGCCCTGCGACTGCGTGATCGCAATGTCGTGCACGGAGAAACATTCGCCAAGGCCAAGATAGGCTTCGCCCCGCATGGAGTCGCGATCCTGCGAATACAGGTTGTCAGCCTTGCGCCGCATGCGGTCGCCTTCGCCCTTCTCGGAACGGTACTGCGCTGCAAGGGACTCCTTATCGAGGTTCCCGCTGCGGTGGAAAATGAATTCCCAGCGCCAATGGTGCTGGTCGTCGATGGGCACGTCCCAGAGCATCGTGAGGCCACCTTCGCCAAGGTAGCCTTCAAACCCGCCCACGGCACAGGCGTTGGGCATGACGAAATTGGTGATGCGAATGGATTTTCGGTCGGAGCCATCGACCTTGCGAATCGTGTAAAGACGCACGCCGAAACGCGTATCTTCGATCGACAGCTCGGGGCGCGCCTGATTGGAAAAGACGCCCCAACGGGCCTTCATGTCGTCGCTGGAAAGCTCAAGTTGATGCAGGTACGAGGTATGGACTGGATCGATGTTGCCTTCACTGGCCTGCATCCAGTTGCAGTCCCCGAACCAGCGCGTCGTGTAGCAATGCTCGGTACCGCCGGCCAGCGCCGGATAATTGGGGAACAACGGTGGCTCGCCCGGCCCCATGTAGGTCCAGATCGCGCCCGCCGCTTGATGCACCGGATACGATTTCATGCGAATGCGGTCTTTTGCCGTGGCGGAAGCCTCGGCGGGTTGACTGAGGCAACGCCCTTCGACGTCAAACAGCCAGCCGTGGTAGGGGCAGCGAATCCCGCCGTCCTCGACGCGGCCCAATGCGAGGTCCGTGCAACGGTGCGCGCACTTTCGGTCAATCAGACCAATGCGGCCCTCATCGTCACGAAACAGCACCAGATCCTCCCCCAGGATGCGGATCGGCTGAGGCGGAGCCCCCGGGGGCAGTGATTCACAAAGCGCCACAGGCTGCCAATATCGGCGCATCAGTTCACCTGCAGGTGTCTTCGCGTCTGTGGCAGTGAGATATTGATAGCGCTCGGCGCCGCGCACGCCAAACGGTAGCTCGGCGGACTTTGTGGAAGCATTCATGGGCTCTCCTATCTTTTGGGTGCTTGCAGGCTCTGGCTTTCACCAAGATCTGTGCAGACAACGGAGGATGAGGGCGACGAGTCGTGATCGTCGCGCGTCCGATGCCGAAGTAGGAATACCATATAGCTATATCAGGAAAATATGAATATCATTTTTCGTATATCTGATATTCTGTTGCAGACAGGAGAAGGGACCGATGGAAATTAAACAGCTCAAGCATTTCCTGAGGATCGCGGAAGTGGGCAACCTCACACGCGCATCCAACATCCTCGGCGTGACTCAAGCGGCACTCAGTCGTCAGCTTGCGCAGCTGGAGGCGGAGTTGGGTGCCGAGTTGTTCCGCCGCAATGGCCGCGGCTTGGTGCTTACCGCTGCAGGCAGGCGCCTGCTGGACCATGTACCCATGGTGCTGCGACAAATCACCCTCGCTGAACGGGCCGTCAAGGAATCAAAGGAGCCCTTGCGCGGCACGCTCGTTGTCGGTCTGGCACCATCGCTGGCCCGGACCGTCGTCGTACCATTGATCAGGGCTTTTCGAGAGCGGTTTCCGGACATCACGCTGCGGACCGTCGACGGCAGCTCGGCCAATCTCGGAGAACTCGTTGGATCAGGAAAGCTCGACTGCGCGGTGATCTACAACCCGATTCCCAACAGCACGACCGAACTGCATCCGCTCACTGAGGAGAGGCTCTATCTGATTTCCGGCCCCCAAGCGGTGCGGGAAGGACGGATTCCGGGCCGCTCCGTGGCGTTAAAGAAGCTACCCGAGTTGCCGCTTGTTATCGCCGGGAAGTCCAACGTCGTACATGGCGTACTGGCCGCAGCCCTTGCCGAACGTGGCCTTAAAGCCCAGGTTGTCCATGAAATCGAGAACCTCATGGCGATCCTCGATCTGATTCGTCACGGTTATGGCTATTCCGTCGTGCCGCTGAGCGGGGTGCATCCGTGCATCGGCAATCCGGAGCTTCACCTGCATCGCATTCATTCGCCCAGCATCTCGTGCACTCTGTCGGTTGCCAGCCCTGCCGGTAACAGCGAAGACCCTCTCCTCAGCGCGAGTATCACGCTGTTGTGTGAGGTAATCACGCGGGAGCTTCAACTGTTTGAGGACGAGGTCGAGAAGGCGATCGACGAACAGGTGGATGTCCCGAGCGGGAAATCGCGCTGACTCTTGGTTGAGCTGCCCGAAAGAGACGACGGGCCCCAGTGTGGGGAAATCGAGATTCGCAGTACGTTGCGTACGCTCTAACGTGCTGCCTTCAGTTGCTGCTCAAGGTCGTCCAATAGCAGATAACACGGCATGACGCTCGCCACGCTTGCCAACGGCTCTCGCTGCTCGCGAATCGCTGCAACAAACTCGCGATCCTGCGCAGCAATGCCGTCAGGAAGGGCGCGAGGAAGTTGAATTCCGTTGCCGTCGCCATCGGTCAAGTCGTCATAGCGCACAAGATACGTTTCGCCATCTCCGATGTAACGAAAGTTCGATCCATGGGGCCCGCGGTTATTGAAGCTGAGAGAGAGCGAGCATATCGCCCCTGAGGGCGTCTGAAGCTGCACAGCCATGTCCAGCGCAATTCCCAGCTCAACGTGGATTGGCCCCTGGACAACGTGCGCGGAACATACCTGCTCCCCGGTCTGATATTGGAAGAGGTCAACGGTGTGAGCTGCGTGGTGCCACAACAGATGATCCACCCAGTCGCGCGTCTGACCCTGTGAGTTCATGTTACTTCGACGCAGGAAAGACGTTCGAGCGTTGAGGTGCCGCAAGGTAAACGCACCTTGGCCGATCCTTTCATGAACCCAGCGGTGACCCGGATTGAAGCGGCGCGTATGCGCACACATCGCCACCAAGCCCGTCCGCTGCTGGCATGACACGACCGCTCGTGCGTCGGCCAGCGTATCGGCCAACGGGATTTCCACGAGCACATGCTTGCCGGCTTCAAGGCACTCAAGCGCCTGCGCGGCATGCATCGGCGTCGGAGTGCATAGGATCACCGCGTCGATATCATGGCGTCCGAGCGCGTCACTCATCTGGTCGTGCTTGCGCAAAATGCCATAACGGTTGGCAAGTGCCTGCGCCTGCATCTGGTCCTTGCCGACAATTGAAAGGACTTGCACATCCTCAATCGATGCAAGAGCCTTCAGATGTTGCTCGGCGATTGCGCCGGTACCTACAAGGCTGATTCTCATTGCCACCGTCATGCATTCTCCAGCACCAGAAGCCCATAGGCCGTGTTTGATGCTGGGACGTGGTAGAAGCGGTGGATCCTCCGCACCTCTCGATCCAGCGCGCCTCGCATGACCAACCACATGATGATTTCCAAACCTTCGGAGCCGGCTTCGCGCAGCAATTCCGAGTGCCCGACCTCTGCCAGCGCCTCGGGTGACGACTCCATCTTTTCCAGCCATTCGCGATCGTAATCAGCGTTGATCAATCCAGCCCGCTCTCCCTGCAACTGGTGCGACATTCCTCCCGTCCCGAACACGGCGATCTTCAGATCCTTTTCCCCATAAGAATCGATCGCGCGGCGAAGTGCCTTGCCGAGTTCCAGACACCGCCTGGCGGTAGGCTGCGGGTACTGGATCACGTTGACGCACAGCGGAATGATGCGACACGGCCAGGCGTCGGGCTGGCCGAACATCAGAGAGAGCGGGACGGTCAATCCATGATCCACGGTCATATCGCTGACGATCGCGATATCGAAGGCCTCTTTCAAGACCAGAGACTCGACAAGATGCCAGGCAAACGCGGGATCACCTTCGCATACGGGTACGGGTCGGGGGCCGTAGCCCTCGTCATGGGGAAGAAACTGGTCGGCAACGCCGATGGCGAAGGTTGGCGTCATGTCAACGCCAAACCGCGACGCGTGATCGTTGTAAACCACGATTGCGATATCGGGCCTTACATTCTCAATCCATTTCTGCGCTGGCGCCACGCCGTCAAAAAGCGGTTTCCAGTAAGGGTCGGCCGTCTTGTCATGATCGATGGCTGCGCCGATTGACGGTACATGAGATGTGCCTACGCCGCCGATCAACTTAGCCATGCTTCCGCTCCCGCTTGCTGCGATTACCGGTCACCGTACGGCCACCGGACATCATCATGGCTCGAAATTCCTCCACGCTCATTGGCTCTTCTGACATCGCTGCGCCCACGTGCTGCATCGTCAATCCATCAAAGATGGCAAGCTTGAAGGTGTAGTAAATATTGCCGCCAAACCGCAACATGGCGAGCCAGTCGCGCTCGACGACCGCCAACCTTTGCGGGTCGCTGAGCTGAAAGGAGGCAAGGTAACCCTGCGGATCGATGCGAAAAGCGTCACGGTTCCCCGCCCTGTCCAGCGACTTGCAAAACATGTTCAACCTGAAACCCTCGCGGCAGCGTATCCCGTCGAAAACATAAGTGCCCGGGATGTCATCGTAATCACGCTCTTCGCTTCGACGCATTGGTCATTCCTCCATACTGAGTACTGCACGTATTCATCCGAAGCGTGAGGTGCGCTTCGAATACAGACAGGGGCCAAGTCCCCTGCATTGGGGCGCGTGGTTTCGCGCGACAACGGGCATCCGGAGACCACGTCGGCGCCAGCCAACATTCGTGGCGCGGAGACGAAATATTGGCGGTTTCTTGGCCACTGGTACGCAGGGCCCAAACGCCCTGTAACGGTCATGCTCCATCCGCTCCGCCGAACGATGCCCAAGGTCCATCCGGTCGCGTCGAGGCGAGCTTGAACCTGCGCCACATACCTTCAAAAACGTCGAACCGTCTTCAGGGCACCGACGGCCCGCAAATCATTGTCGAACAGTGCCAACCGACTCGGTCAATCGATCGCCGCCCCAGCCGGCACGGGCAATCGCACGGTTCCGCCGTTGGTCGCCTGCCACTGGTCTGCGATTGTTGACGATCATCAGATAGTATTCAATAGCAATTCTGCTATACTAGATATGCGCATAGTGCATTTCATGGAGTGCCTGATGGACCTACGGCAGCTTGAATATTTCACCCACGTTGCAGAACTGGGAAGTTTCACGCGAGCGGCGAATTTTCTCTTGATGACCCAGCCTGTGCTGAGCCGCCAAGTACGCTCACTTGAAATCGAATTTCGTCAGGTGTTGCTTGAACGCAACGGTCGTGGTGTCGTCATGACGGAAGCAGGAAAGAGGTTGCTGGCGCACAGCCGAAGCATCCTCGGACAGGCCGCCCGCATTCGATCCGACATGGAGGATGGGCGAGGCAAAGCCACGGGTAGACTGGTCGTGGCACTTCCACCAAGCGTAAGCCTGGCTCTGACCGCACCGCTTGTGCGGCTGTTTCGCCAGAGCTTTCCCAAGGCGAGCTTGTGCATCCTTGAGGGTATTTCAGCCTACGCGCTTGAATGGCTGGCGATCGGCCGAGTTGATTGTGCCGTCGTCTATACGGTCGCCCCGTCGCAGGAGATTGAGTTGTCTCCGGTGCTCAGCGAACAGCTATATCTGATATCCAAGCGCTCAACGCAGCACGCATCCGGCAAAATCATGGACGACGAGCCTGCCGCTTGGCCTGAGGTCGCCCAGTGCCAGCTGATCTTGCCAAGTCGTCCCCACTCGATTCGCATGCTGCTGGAAAGCTCCATGGCAGAAGCGTCGCTCAGGCCGCAAGTCGCCTTGGAGATAGAAAGTGTTCCAGCAATCCTTAACCTGGTTCGTGACGAAGGCCTAACCGCCGTGCTGTCTCTGAAAGCGCTCTGCTCGACGGGACAAGAGAACGAATTCGATGCCCGTCCGATCGGGACGCCCCCCCTCCAGACTACTTTGTGGGTAGCGACCTCCGCACGACGACCGTCCGGGCAGCTGCTTAAGCAGACCGTCCCACTGTTGCATCAGGTACTGTGTGACACATGGCATACGCCTGCACTTCTGGCAGATGAGACTACTGTTGCTCCCGATTGAAAATTGACCAGAGGTGGAAGCGGAGCCGGCACGAGCCGTTGTGGACTGCTGCCAGTTCCGCAGACGCCAACGTAAGCCGATTGGGCTGCCCTCCCCAGGGATCGCAAGCACTTCCCGCCCATGAATGGGCCGCCAAAGCGACGGACTGACATTCCGGCAACCGGCAGGAGCTGCGGGTCGGAAACGGCCCTCCCCTTACCCCCGATAACGCACCCTAATCGCCAACACGATCGATAAGAGAGGCATACCTCTCCTCGACCAACCACTCAGGCTATGACTGAGGTTTATCGGACTATCAACCCGACTCGCTGCCGTGATGGTGGCCACGACGCTTTTGTTTATGCGTCTCCGCAAAGTGCGTCAAAAATGTGGCCATGGCGCCCCGAAAGCGCAAGGCCTCTGACGGCAATGCCACATTTAGGTCGCGTGCAATCGCCATTGCATATTTCAGCTGCGCCTCGGTGGGGCGTCTAAGGTCTGCATCGAGACAGTCAGCCAACGTGGCAGCAAAACAGGTAGCCAGCCGCTTGCGCAAACTGTCCACAGCACCCTGCCTGGCGGCGCGCCCGAGCTGGAGCGCCCAAGCCTCTTCAGTGAGCTCATCCAAGGGGATGGGAATACGCTGGTCGTCATCAATTGACCTTGCCCACGAAAAACGTATCCCTTGACGTGTGATTCAATCCACGCAAGGAGAACGACATGACGAAAGCGACACGGGCACGCTACACACTGGAATTCAAACAAGAGGCGGTGCGACTGGTCG
>JBAZWU010000022.1 GCA_041660185.1 Elusimicrobiota bacterium
TTTTCATAAAATCCCCGGCTGTTCAGTAAGTTGGTTAAAGGATCAACGCGTGAGATGGAATGTTCGAATAAGAATCTCTTGCGCAAGGTGATGGCGAAAAACACCATCATCAGATAGTACGCTACGCGCACGGCAAAACTCCAAAGGAGATAAACGGGTTTCTCATACGTCAAACCGATGGAATGAAGGGCCAGTATCCAGGCGGCGGAGGACGCCAGGGCAAAAACAAATCCCCAACACCAATTGACATAGCTGGCGACCAGGCAGGTCGGAAAGAGATAAAAGGCATTAAAACTGATCTTGAGGGGGGTACAATTGTTGATCAAAAAAATAATGATGAACAGAGAGATCGATAACCCAATTATCTGCGATTTGGATTGCGCTTCGAGGTACGCGAAAATTTTCTTGAGCATGTTAATGCGGTAAATCTGGAGCGGGTGAAGGGAATCGAACCCTCGTCTCAAGCTTGGGAAGCTCGCATTCTACCATTGAACCACACCCGCGAAAATCGCTGGTCGGACGGCATAATATAACATTTTCAAAATGAGATTGGAGAGGAGCGCAGGACCAGAGCGGCGTTTGAGCCGCCGAATCCGAACGAATGAGTCAGGATGTGTGTCAGGCGTTTCGAACGGCTTTTCTGCGGCACGTAATCCAGGTCACACTCCGGATCCGGGTTTTCGAGATTGAGGGTGGGGGGAATATGGCTGTGCTTCATCGCCAAGAGGCTGATGGCCACCTCCATGGCTCCCGTTGCCCCTAAGGCGTGGCCATGCATCGCTTTGGTGGCGCTGATCGGGATCTCCCGCGCGGCTGGGCCCAGAGCTATTTTCAGCGCCAGCGTTTCGGTTTTATCGTTAATCGGCGTGGAACTGCCGTGAGCATTGATCGCGTCAAGCGCGGAAGGCTCGAGACGAGACTCTTTTAAAGCCAATTGAATAGCCCGCGCGACTTGTGACCCGTCCGGCCTCGGAAAAGTCATGCGATAAGCGTCGCTGGTGACGCCGTAGCCCAGGATCTCCGCATAAATCGGCCCGCCTCGCTTGACCGCATGTTCCAGTTCCTCCAGGACAAAAAGAGCCGCTCCCTCTCCCATCACAAACCCATCCCGCGCGCGGTCAAAAGGGCGGGAGGCTTGTTCCGGCGCGTCATTGCGGGTCGACATCGCCCGAATGAGGTCAAAGGCTCCGAAACAAAGCGGTGCCAGAGGAGCCTCCGCACCTCCGGCGAGCATGACCTCAACCTGACCCGCCTGGATCATCCGGAAGGCTTCCCCGATCGCGATGGTGCCTGCCGCGCAGCTGTTGGCGTTGGAAAGGGCGGGACCATTTAAACCAAAAGCGATGGAGACGTTTGAAGCGCCCGCGCCGGTAAAAACCGATAGGGCGATCAGCCGATCAACCGCCTGAAGCCCTTCCTGGACGAGGTGTGTATGTTCCTCTTCCGCATGGCCGATGCCGCCTAAGGCTGATCCGACATAGGTCCCTGCATGGTCCGGCTGATCCACGGTGAGCCTGGCCTCCTGCAGAGCCATCCCGGCGCAGGCCACGGCAAACTGCGAAAAACGGTCCAGCCGCCGGGCGATCTTGGCTTCCATAAATTTGAAGGGGTCAAAATCCTCGATGGAGGCGGCAATCCGTGATCGGAGAGCGGACGTGTCAAAGCGGGTGATTCGCCGGACAGCGGATTTTTCCCGGCAGATCCCTTGCCACAGGGCTTCCGAGCCGATGCCCAAAGGGGTGACGCAGCCGATTCCGGTAATAACAACGCGTTTCATGGGTTAACCTCAATAAGTTCTTTGATGCGTTTTAACGTTTTCTGCGCGACTTGTTTAACGAACATCTCTCCGATGATCCGTTCCGCCAGCCAGGGGCCTGGAGGCGGCCACTTCGGCTCAAATTGATGATGGATTTGAACGGACCAGACCGGCTGTCCGCCAGGGGTTTCACCCACTTGTTGGAAGATCCACTGAACCTCCATCCCTTTGGTAATCCCGCCGATGTGCGTAAAAAGGATTCGCTTTTCCTCCGGCAGGGGACGCTGGATCGCGCGCCACCACAGCGGAAGTCCTTTATGCCGGGCGGCCATCTCCACCGTGATTTGATTGCCCTTCTTCTGAAGCACTTTTACCCAGCGGTAATGGGGCAGGATCTCCGGCCATCGAGTGACATCCGCGGCGATCCGGAAGAGCCGGCCATACGGTGCCGTTATCTCTATGACGTTTGAGGTATTCATAAGGCCGGTACCAGAGAGTCGGATGTTTTTAATCGTGTTCGTGCCGCCAGCCACCGGAGGGCCGGTGGAAACATCCGAAGGCCCGAGACCAGCAGGTTCTGACTGAAACGATTGTCGAGAACCGACCTCAGCACGCGGTGGATCGGCAAGGGCCGGTCAAAACGATCATGCCAGGCCGCGGCGTAAGCTTCGTCAACCGGGCGCTTGGATTGCGTAAAGGCCTCCGCCAGAAGCCGGGATCCATAGAGGCTCATGGCGATACCTTCCCCAAGGAAAGGATCGATCACAAAGGCGGCGTCTCCGACAAACAGCCGCCGGCCGTCGGTGAGGCGGCGCAGCCCCATCACGACCGGACCCACCGCCTGCCAGGATGTGATCCGGTGCGCCTGGGCGAGATGCCGATGGAGGATCGGGTTCTGACGCATCCAGTGACTCAGGACGTTATCGAGGGCGGGACCGAGTGTTTTGATGGCGTTTTGAGTCGTCAACGCACAGACATTGACGCGCGTCGTGTCTTGCCGCGCCAAACCCACATACCCGCCGGGGATCAGGTCCAGTTCGACCTGCTGGGTCACGGACGGAATATTCTCAAAGATCGCCTGAAGGCCGTAATAGGCCGGGCCGTTGCCGATAGGAGGGGTCATGCGGCCGGTAGCGACAACGGTCCAGATCGACGAATCCGGTGCGTTGAGGCCATCGTGGTGTTCTTCTACCCAAACACCGACCGATTTTGCCCGCTGCAGTAAAAGGGAATCCAACGTTTCGCGTGCCAGAGACAGCCCCATTCCGGGCAATTCCGCTTCCGCGCGTTTACCGGATGGCGAGCTGACAACGATATGCCGGATCGGCCAGGCGCCGGCTTTTTGAATCAGCTCCAAAACGCCCAGTGCCTCCAGTTCCGGAAGGGTTTCCGGACTCAGAAAACCGCCGCAGAGTTTCGGGCGGGGGAAATGGTCTTTTTCGAAGAGACAGACCTGAAAGCCGGCCTGTGCCAGCCGGATCGCGCTGGAGGATCCGGCGGGTCCGCCGCCGATCACGATGATGTCAGGTGTGCCGGTCATTTTTTTCACCCGCGAGCGTCAGGCGGTAACCGAAATGCGTTTCAACCTTTACGTAAGAAAGGCCTGCTTCACGTGCAAAGCCTTCCAGTTCGGCCCGGGTAAAGGCGCGTTTCACCGACAGCGGTCCATCGTTCTGCACGATCGGATGCGCGCGGAGCAGCCGCGTCAATGTCCATATCCACGCCCAGGCCCTTCCGCTCCGTTCGAGATCATTCATGATAAGACCGCGCCGGGTCAAACGGTCACTGCGTTTGAGCAGCGCAACGATTTCTGGGTCAGACAAATGATGGAGACACAACGATGACAGGGCATAATCAAACGGTTCGCCGGAAGGGATGAAGGTGTTTAAATCCGAGTGAACAAGCGTAATTTCCGGATAGTCACGGCACGCCTGGCGGGCGTAGGTCAGGACCGCCTCATTGACGTCGATCCCCAAAATCTCGGCTCGAAAGCCCTTTCGCCGGCACCACCGCACGATGGCGCGCGGCATATCCGCGCCGCCGGTTCCCCAGTCGATGAAGCGGAGGCGTTCCCCCGGCTGCCATCGATGAGAAAAACGCCGGAGCCGCGCCAGCGTGGCCTGCACGCCGCCCAGCCATTCGTTCACGCGCTCCAAGGCGGTGAGAATGCGGGTGGTGGCCGCCGCATCCAGCGGTTCCAGGTCCATCCGTTCCGGTTCCCGGGACCGCTCCTTAAAAACGAAGCTCATACGGTATTCTATCAGGGTCGACGACGGACAAAATGAGATAAAATTGTCTTGTTCAATCGGTAAAAGTTCCAGTGAATCTTATGACAAATCCAACCGTTTTTAATGGATAAAGCCGGAGTCGCTTCCATCCTTGAGGAAATCGCCGTTCTGCTGGAGTTGAAGGGAGAAAATCCCTTCAAAATCCGAGCCTACCAGAATGCGGCGCGGCTTCTGCCGAGTCTTTCCGAAGACCTCGCTGCCCTCGTCAAAGAAAACCGTCTGGTGGATGTTCCCGGCATCGGCGAGGCTCTCGCCGAGAAGATCGCCCACCTGGTCACCACCGGAAAACTGCCTTACTACGAAGAGTTGCGTGAAAGCGTCCATCCTGGTCTTCTGGAGTTGACGCGACTCCAGGGTGTGGGGCCGAAGAAAGCGGTGCTTCTTTATGAGAAACTGGGAGTCAAGAATCTCCCGACGTTGAAGAAAGCCTGCCTGGAGGGGAAGGTCGCCAAGCTCAAAGGGTTTGGCGAAACCACGCAGGCCAATATTTTGAAAAGTATCCACTTTCTGGCGGAGCATGCCGCCGAGCATCTCCTCGACGATGCTCGCGCCCTGGCCGACGAGATAATCGGCCGGCTGAGAAAACTTCCCCACGTCAAACAGATCGCTTTCTGCGGGAGTCTACGCCGCCACAAGGAAACCGTCCACGATGTGGATATTCTGGTGTCGAGTGACAAGCCCGCCGGCCCGATTATGGAAACGTTCGTCAAATTACCGGGGGTCGTCCGGGTGCTTGGCGAGGGGGACACCAAAGCGAGTGTTCTTTTTCACAACGGCATCCAGGTGGATCTCCGGGTGGTCAAAGAGGACGAGTATCCGTTTGCGCTTCATTACTTCACCGGCAGTAAAGAACACAATATTGTCATGCGTCAGCGTGCTCAGGCGCGGCATTTGAAGCTTTCCGAGTACGGTCTTTTCCGGAAGGGAAATAAACGCGTGCCTTGCCGTGATGAGGCGGAGCTGTATGCCAAACTGGGGCTGTCCTTCATTCCGCCGGAGCTTCGCGAGGACCGCGGGGAGTTCGAGGCGGCGGAGAAGGGTCTTCTGCCGAAGCTTCTCGAGACCAAGGATCTCCGGGGTATCTTTCATGTTCACAGCAACTGGAGCGACGGCACGGTGGAGCTGGAGGAAATGATCCAGGCAGCGCAGGAGATGGGTTTTGAGTACGTCGGGATTTCGGATCATTCCCAGGCGGCTTCCTATGCCGGCGGGCTGACTCTCGAGCGTCTGCGTCAGCAGCGTCAGGCGATTGAGCGCTTACAAAAACGCTTCAAGATTCATATTTTCTGGGGGACGGAGTGTGATGTCCTGAAAGACGGCCGGCTGGATTACCCGGATGACGTCCTTAAGGATTTTGATTTTGTGATCGCCTCGGTGCATTCGCTCTATACGATGCCGGAAGCGGAGATGACCGCGCGTATCGTCCAGGCGCTCCAGAATAAGTTCGTGACGATCCTGGGGCATTTGACAGGCCGGCTCCTGCTCCGGCGCCAGCCTTACGCGGTGAACGTCGAGGAAGTGCTGAAGGCCGCGGGCCGGGAAGGCGTGGCGGTCGAAATCAATACGCTGGCCGACCGGCTGGACATCGACTGGCGCTGGATTCCCCGCGCCAGGGAACTCGGCTGCCGGTTTTCGATTGATCCGGATGCGCACGCGAAAGAAGACCTTCATGGGTATGTTCGGGGTGTCGGGATCGCGCGCAAAGGCTGGCTGACGAAAGAGGATGTTATTACTACGCTGCCGTTGGAGCAGATAAAAACATATCTGAAAAAACGTCGGTAGGTACCCTCACCCGCGCCTGTCCGGCCAATGGCCGTCCGGCTTGCCCTCCCCCTCAGCAGGGGGAGGGAATATAAGATTGCTCGACCCCCTCTCCCTGCTGAGGGAGAGGGGCGGGGGTGAGGGTAAAATCGAATAAGGAGTTGTTTCGTGGTCCAAAAGGCAAAAAATATCCTGCGCCTGCTGCGGAAGCAGTGGCCGGTGACGCGCTGCGAGTTGCTCCACAAGAACCCGCTGGAGCTGATGGTTGGGGTCATTTTGTCCGCCCAATCAACGGATCAACGCGTCAACTCGGTTACCCGGGGGCTTTTCCGAAAGTACCATACCGCCGCCGGCTTTGCGGCGTCCAACCCGGCTGTTTTCGAGAAGGAAATCCGCAGTACCGGATTTTTCCGCAGCAAGACGAGAAGCATCCGGTCCGCGTGCCGGGTTCTGGTGGAGCGGTTCAAAGGGAAAGTGCCGAAAACCATGGACGAGTTATTGGACGTGCCCGGCATTGGCCGTAAAAGCGCCAATGTGCTTCTCGGGGCCGCCTATGGCATCGCTTCCGGGGTTGTCGTTGACACGCACATGATCCGGCTCTCTCACCGGCTGGGATTATCGAAGCAGGAAGACCCGGTTAAAATCGAGATGGATTTGAACAAATTAATCCCGTCGTCCCAGTGGATCTTTTTCTCGCAGGCCATGGTGCTTCACGGCCGCTACATCTGCATCGCGCGCCGGCCGCGTTGCTGGGAATGTGAACTGATTAACGTGTGCCCTTATTCGGACAAAGTGCTTTCCCCGGACAAAGACGAAGCCACTCCTCCCCGAACAACCATCAGCGGACTTCCTGTCCACGTGCGGAAATGACCCGGCTCTCCTTTGCGGAATATATGGACCAGACGCTTTACGGGCCGCAGGGGTATTACGCTTCCGGTGCGGCGGCCAGCGGCCGGGCCGGGGATTACTTTACAGCTCCGGATGTGAGCCCGGTGTTTGGCCGGTTGCTCGCCGCCATCTGGATGCGGTGGGCGAATGAGTTTGCCGCGCGGCCCTTTCACCTCGTCGAGATGGGAGCCGGCGAAGGCCATCTGGCCCGCGCGATCGGAGCGGCGATCCAAAAAGACCACCGCGAGCAACTCGGTAGATTGAACTATATCGCTGTTGAGCGCAGCCCGACCCGATGTCGTTCCCTGGAATTGCTCGAGTCGTCCATGCCCTGTCCCTTCCGGGTCCTGCCAGATCTGTCTTCCCTGAAGGCTTCTCCTCTGACCGGATGTTTTTTCGCCAACGAATTGATTGATGCGTTTCCCGTGCACCGGGTGCGTAACCATCAAGGGCGACTCCAGGAAGCGTATGTGGAACAAACCGCTAGCGGAAAGAGGCTAGTGTGGACCGATCCCTCGACCTCATGTCTAGAAGCTTATTTCGCTCGAATTGGAATCCGGTTATCCCCAACTCGTCATCCCCCGCAGTTGTTGGCGGGGGATCTATCGTCACACGGCATGATGGATTCCCGGCCAGAGACCGCCGGGAATGACGGGGTAAGGGTTGAAGAATCGTGGTTGCCGGAAGGATATGAGACGGAAATCAATCTGGCGATGGGAGAGTGGATCCGGAGTGTGGCGGCCTCGCTCTCCTCGGGGCTGGTGGCCCTTATCGACTATGGCCGTCCGGCGCACGAGTATTATCACCCGGAGCGCTCCCGTGGCACCTTGCGGGGATTCATCCGTCATGCGGTGCGAAGTGATGTCTTGTCGGATGAGATCATGGACATGACCGCGGATGTCGATTTTACGAGTCTGGCGCTCGACGCGCAGGAAGCGGGATTGTGTCCTCTTGCGTACATGGATATGGGCTCTTTTTTGATGACGAGCGCGCGTTTTTTGTGGGAAAACAGATTGTCATTCCCCGCGGGTTCTGGCGGGGAATCTATACCTAACGCCAAGATGGATCTCCTGCCAGTGACCGCAGGGGATGACGGAGTTGGTCGGGAGTGGGCCGGTTTGCGCTACCTGGTCCATCCGGAGGGCCTGGGGAGCGCTTTTCAGGTTCTCGTGCTCGGCAAAGGACTCGATCCGCGGGATTGGCTTTTTGAAGGCAACCGGTTGAGTCGTCTGGGATTAACAAACCATGATTGAAATCGACGCTTTGATTTTCGATCTCGACGGCACGCTGATCGATTCCGCGGCGGATCTGATCGATTCCGTGCGCACCTTTCAGCAGCGCCACGGTCTGCCGCCCGGTTCGGAGTCCCTGATCACCTCGTTTGTCGGCGACGGAGTCGTGGCGCTGGTCCAGCGGGCGGTGCCCGGACTGCACGGAGAGAAACTTCGTCAGGGAGTCGATTATTTTAAACGGTATTACCGCCGGCATTGTCTGGATAAAACTCGTCTTTATCCCGGAGTCAAGGATGTTCTGGGCCACTTCCGCGACAAAAAATTGGCGGTGATTACGAATAAACCGATGCGTGCCACTCAGCATATTCTCGAAGGATTGGGGATCCTCTCCCGTTTTCAAGTCGTTCTCGGCGGCGATTCGTTGCCGACCAAGAAACCTGACCCGGAACCCATCCGTTATGCGTTGATGAAGATGCATGTTCGTGATTCGCATCGGGCTGTTGTTGTTGGAGACAGCATCAACGATATTCTGGCAGGACGAAGAGCGGGTTGTTGTACCTGCGGGGTTATCTCATGCTTCGGGAATCCAGATCAGATGAGACAGGCCAAGCCCGATAAGGTCGTTCTCAACACGCTTGAATTGATGCGTATTTTCAACTAAATTAAACCCTGTTTTCCGCATCCTCACAGAAATCTCAACGATCCTCACATTCCCCGCAAGGTAATAGGTAAGAACATATCTAAGAATCAAGCCAATTAATTGTTACTAATATTTTACTTTCCTTTGATCCAGCTTCCCTTATAAAAGGAACGTGGCTCCACAACCTCTACCTCATCCGGTTGCCCTCTCCCGCCGATTACGCGTTCACGCGCGATGGTTTGTTTTAACCCTCACCAGCCTCCTGATCATCTGTCTCTCTCTCTCAACCGTCTTCGCCTCGTTTGAAGAGTTGCCCACCGGTGGCCGCGCCGCCGGTCTAGGGAATGCGTTTACCGGTATTGCCGATGACGTCTATTCGATTTACTACAACCCGGCCGGCCTAGTCCAACTGCATCGCTCGGAATTCACCGCCTACTACTCGAAACTGTACGCGGGGTTATCGGATGGATCCTCCATCGGCCGTTCGTTTGTGGCTTACGCCCATCCGATGAAGACCAGAGGGACGTTCGGGATCAGCTACTTGTCCTTGTCCCTGGCGGACCTGTATTCGGAAAGTACCGTGGCCCTCAGCTACGCCCATGCGCTCGGCATGAAATGGAACCTGGGCGGAAACCTAAAGTTCTTGCGGAAATCCTTCGGATCAGATACGTATACCCAGAATGCCATTAATTCGGATACGGGGGCTCCCTTGGGAGGGGCCGATCCCCTCTTCGCGCAGAACGGCAGTTCGAAATCCGGGATGGCGGTTGATCTGGGCGCGCAATACCGGCTCTCGCGCATTTACGGCATCGGGATTACGATCTTGAACATGAATTCGCCCAACATGGCGTTGTCCTCCGACGATTCAGATCCGGTCAGCGCCGTCTACAAAGTGGGGCTGGCCCGCCGGACCAAAACCTCTGCCGTCGACGCTGAGTTCTCGATGCAGAAGTTCACCCAGGAGGAGTTCCGTTTGAATATCGGAGGGGAGCGCTGGTTCGGCAACGGGCTGGGGGTTCGGGGCGGACTGGGATTTGGACAGCGGGGTTACCAGCTGACATCGATTGGTTTTGCCTACCGCTGGGAAAGCCTTCAAGTGGATTACGCGTTGATTTATCCGCTGAGCGGAATCAAAGGCACCTTCGGAACGCATCAGGTATCCATGACATTCCGGTTTGGAAGGAGAAGTTGAGTATGAAACACCTAAACGATTTTCGATGGATTTGTGGATCGATGGTCTTGAGCCTGGTGCTCCTGTCGGGGGTCCTGGGCCCGGTTCCGGTTGGGGCGTGGAGTTGGGACGAAGACGAGATCGCGGCCCAGGATGATCTCGCCGTTCAGCTGGAGGGCTATCACAAGCGCGTGGAAAGCGGGATCTCGCTCCAGGAGCGCATCGTTCTGCTGGATCGCCTGATCAAGCTCTATAAAATCCGGGGACGCGATACGAGGTTTCTCGAAGACGAGCGGGCGCAGGTGCTGGCGGATGACCAGGCGCTGCAGTCGGTGAGCGCGATCTCGCGCGAGAAATCACAGGCCCTCTACCAGCAGGGGTTGGAGCAGGCCCGTCTGGGGAATTACAAGCAGGCGCAGACCGCGTTCCTCGAAGCCGAACGCCTCAATTCGAACGACAAGATCATCGCCGAGATGCGTCAAAAAGTGGATGCGGTGGCCACCATTTTGCCTCAGGCGCCGACGGAACCGAACTCCGGCGATCTGGTCAAACGCGGAGTCATGCAGTATCTGCAGAACGATCCCGCCAAAGCCCTCAATTTCCTGATGTATGCGCAACAGAAGAACCCCCAGGACCAGGACATCCCGGAACTGGTGGACATGGTGAAAAAGTCCGCGCCGGAATCCATGGAAATTCTGGATACGCGTTTAAATCTGATCGACCAGAAACTTCAAAAAGCGCTTGAAAAAATATACTCCGGAGAATACCTGGTGGCCGCCAAAGAATGTCAAGAAGTGTTAGATCTGGAGCCGGACAATGCGCTGGCGCTGACCCGGTTGGGATCGGTGTATTACGCGATGGGACAGGTGAAACAAGCCCGTGTGTATTGGCAGCAGGCCTTCGCTCTGGACCCGAAAAACGATGTGCTCAAGAGTTTCCTGCAGCAATCCACGACGGAAACAGACCGGGCGCCGGCCCAGGCGTTGACGTATAAGGTCGAAAAGGGCGATACGCTGATGATTATCGCTGAAAAGATCTACAAAAACCGCAGCGTGTGGCGAAAAATCTATGACGCCAACCGCGCGTATATGAAGAATCCGTATCAACTGGTCGTCGGTCAGGTGCTGGTGTTGCCGCCGGGAGTCACGCAGCAGTTGCAGCGGTAAAGGATGAAAGAGTCTTCAATGAAACGGATCCATCGATGGCCTCTCTGGCTCCTGGCCGGCTTGCTGGTCGGCGGGGCCCGCTTTTCCCTGGCCAAATTCGAACAGGAGCAACTGGCGTTGGAAGCCCAGATGCAGCAGCGCATCGAAAGCGTCCTGGCCAAGACCCTGCCTCCCAACAGCTACCTGGTGACCGTCAAGATTGAGATGGAGAAAAATGCGGCGACAACCAGTGTCAGGTCCACGGCCGGAGGCAATCGCGCCAAAAATCAGTTCTTGAATGAAAACCGCTACATCCTTCCGGGCGTTCCGCAAAAGAAAGAGTACGGTGCGCCCAACGAACCGGCTTCCAACGAAACGGTGGTCAACGCGGTTTCCGGGGAAGCTCTGATTCGAAAAATGAGTATCACGGTTCTGGTCGCCCCCGAAATCACGTCGGATCAGATCCGGGCGATTCGGGATGTCTTAAGCGCCACGATCCCGTTTAATCCGTTCCGGGGCGATGAAATGGATATTCAGAACTCTCCGCTGATCGGCAATCATGCCGCGCCGCCGGCCGGGGGATCCACGGTGAGTACGACTCCGGTCGTCAGCCGAGGAGGAGGGTTCCCCAACGGGATGAATGATCGTTCCACACTGATTTTCACCATCCTGCTGATCCTGGTGGCGATCATTTTGCTGATTTTGGTCGCTTTCCTGTTTGGGCCGGTTCGGGCTTTCTCGAACCGGTTGTTGGCGATGCTGCCCCGCGTGGGGGAACAAGCGGCCTACGCCGTGAACAGCGCGTCGTCCAAAACCCCTTCCCCTGCGCAGGGGGGTGAAACTGTTACCCTGCACAACGGCGTGAACGGTTACTTCGGCCCGGACAGCGGCAACGGAGCCGACGTCCCGTTCCGGTTCATTCACGAAAACCAGTTGAACAAGCTCCCCATTCTGATCCGCCAGATGAGCGCGCCTCAGGCCGCGCTGGTCCTGGCGTACCTGCCTCCGGAATGGGCGAGCCGGGTGCTGAATTCCCTGGATGCGGAGGCCCAATCGGCCATCATGAGCGAGCTGAGTCAGGCCCGCGAGGTGCCTTCGGAAGTCGTGAAAGAAGTCGAAGAACAGGTGAAAAGCCGGCTTCCGTATCTCGTCGGCGGCGTCGAGTGGATCGAGGCGGTGTATCAGCTGACGCAGCCGCAGACCCAGCGGGCGCTGCTCGACACGCTGGATCAGCAGGTGCCGGAGCTCGCGCAATCGCTGCGCCAGAAAACATTCTTTATTGAGGACGTGAACATCTTGAACCCGGGTGCCTTGCGGCTCCTGGTTCAGGAGCTGGGCTATCCGGCGACGGCTCTGGCGCTGAAAGCCGAAGAGTCTCCGGTGCGCGAGGCCATACTGAGTAAGCTCCCGGCGGCAACACGTGAAATTATTCAACAGGAGCTGGAGATGTCGGGCAGCGACGCCGTGGCCTTGCAGGAGGCCCGAACCCGTCTGATGGGCCTGGGCCGCCGGCTGCTGGCGGAGGGACGGATCAGTTTGCCGGAGAGAAAGTAAATAGGACCCGCGGCGGATGAGTTAATCGCCGCAGGTCCCGTCGAAAAGGAATAACGAACGGGAGCGCTTCATGGATTGGATGACCCCTCTGGGTTACTTGATTGGATTAGGCACCGTTGGATACGTGCTGGTCAGCGGCAACGCCGTTGGCCTGATCTTTAATCTGCACGCGATCATTCTCGTTTATGGGGGGACGCTCGGGGCGACGCTTTTAAGCTACCCGCAATCGGTCTTGATTCAGTCGATCCGGGCGTTGCGCATTTTTCTTTTTCCAGGGGCCCGGCCCGGGGCGAATGTCCTCATTCAGATTTTGATGAGGCTTTCGGATAAAGCGCGGCGGCAGGGGGTGGACAGCCTTGCGCCCGATCTCGATCAAATCGGCATTTCATTTTTATCCCACGGGCTTCGCATGGTGATGGATGGCCTGCCCGCGGAGATGGTCCGGAGCAATCTGATCAAAGAGATCCGTTTTTCCCGGGATCGTCATATGCAGACCGCCAATGTGTTTCGCAGCGCCGCCGCCTATGCTCCGATTTTTGGATTGCTGGGAACGCTGGTCGGGGTCGTGCAGGTGCTGATGACCCTGACCGATCCCAAAACCATCGGTTCGTCCATGGCGATCGCCATGACCGCCACGTTTTACGGAATTTTTGGAGCTAATTTCATCTTTCTGCCCATCGCCGGCAAGCTCAATGTCTATGCGCAGGAAGAAGTGTTTCTGGAAGAACTGATGATCGAAGGGATTTTGTCGATCCAGCAGAATGAAGTGCCGGCGTTGGCGGCCCGGAAGCTCCAGTCGTTTGCCGAAGCGCACAAATGGGATCAAATCCAGCCGGGGCGTGGAGGAGGACCGGCGGGACAGAGAACCGCCTAAACAGCCATGGCGTTCGAGTTGGAAAAAATTCATCCCATTAATTTCCAGAGCCGAAGCCAGTATATCTGGCTGACGATCTATTCAGACCTGATCACAAACCTGTTTCTCCTCTTTCTCAGTCTGTACGCCCTTTCGTTCATGGGGCCGGCCGCGATGTCTGATGCGGTCGCCTCCATGAAAAACCGACTGGAATATGCGCGGAAGGCCTCCCCCTGGTATGAAGACCTGGCCCACAGTCTGAAAATGGTTTCCAACGCAGACGCCCCGATTGTCGCGCGCGAGGACCGCCTTCAGATGGCGCTCCCGGACGAGGTGCTTTTTGCCCCCGGCGACGGCGAATTGCGGGGACAGGACCAGCTGGTGCTGCATGCCATCGCGCAAGCGATCCGGCGCGTTCCCTATACGATTTTGATTGAAGGGCATACCGACAACCAGCCGCTGCGTCCCGGCAGCCGTTACGCGTCCAATTGGGAATTGTCGATGGCCCGGGCCATGGCGGTCGTGCGCTATCTGATTCGTTACGAGGGGCTCTCGCCCCGCCGGGTCGGCGTGGCGGCCTATGGCGAGTATCATCCGCGTTTTCCGAATGACACCCTCGATCATCGCACGGCCAACCGGCGGATCGAAATCAGTATTTTACGGTATGAATAATCCGACCCCCAATTATTCAGAGGATCCGTGGACCGATCCGGAACAAACGCGGGAAACCGATATGACCCAGCTCTGGGTTGTTTCGTACAGCGATTTTATGACGATCCTCATGATTTTCTTCCTGGTTCTTTTCGCGCATCGGGTCTGGCAGAAGAAAGTGTCCTGGGAAACAGAAAAAGTCCGGCAGATGCGGGCGGTCCGGGAATCACAGAAAGGGATGATCCAGCGCTTAACGCGTCTGGCGGACGTGGATGTGCAGGCGGAGCGGATTGACATCAACCTGCCGGACGCGCTGTTGTTTGATGCCGGCCGTGCGGATTTGCGCGATTCCGCCCGGGTGATGCTGCACCAGCTGGCGCCGGAGTTGACCCGTTTTACCGGTGATATTGTTGTCGAAGGACATACCGATAATCTGGCGGTCGGCAGCCATTCGCCGTTCCAATCCAATTGGGAATTATCGGTAGGACGGGCGTTCAGTGTGATCACGTGTCTGGTGGCCCAGGGGGTGCCTCCGGAACGTCTCACCGCGCGGGGATACGGGGAGTACCGTCCCCGGGTCTTGAATGATACCCCGGATCACCGGGCGGAGAATCGCCGGATTGAAATTGTGCTGCTCAATACTCAAAAAGGTTCCTAGATGCCCAAAAAATGGTTTCTCATCGTGCTGGCGATTGTTGTTATCCCAGTCAGCATGACCTGCTGGAAGGTCGTGCAGTACAACCGGGTTTCCAAACGGCAGGTGTTTGATCTGCATGGACATATCGTTCACGCGCTTTCGCTCAATACCGCCAATTACTTCGAACGGTTGAACCTGCGCCTGGCCTTTGCCCCGCTCTTGACGCGCAGCAACCTCTGGGCGGAACAGGTCTCGATTTTAAATAGTGCGCTGATCGCCAACAGC
>JBAZWU010000023.1 GCA_041660185.1 Elusimicrobiota bacterium
TTTACAACGACCATCTTCCGCAACGCGCACTCGGCCACAAGACACCGCTTCAAGCGATACGGACCTGGCAGACCGAGAAGCCGGAGCTATTCAACGGCAAATCAAAGAACCAGTCGGGACTGGACAGTTAGGTGACACGGTTAACTGGGTGGCGACACCAAAAACGCAACACTCTTGGAACTTCCGGCTTTTGACATAATATACATTGTCCCCGGATTATGCGCAGCGAAAGCCACACTTTGCGAGATGGACGTATAGACGTCTGGACGGCTAAACGTCAGTGCAATAATCGCAGCCGCTTGCGCCAGTCGAAGCCACACCTTGCGGTCAGCAGGTGTTCTTGCCCTTTCCGCTTCGATCAGTGGTAGCCACTTGCGCAGCGGTTCACCGATGGCGGTGCACATTTTTTCTACAGCTTCGGCGCTCGGCTTGGCGCGTCCTTGCCTCCAGTTGTTGACGGCAGACGGTTGGACTTTTAGTGCCCGGGCCGCTGCGCTATCTGATGGGTGCTTGCATGTTTCACAGTATTTGTCAAGCAATTTAATCGAGTCGGTCATCTTACAAGCCTCTTGACAGGGGACTTACAAGGGTACTGTAATGCCGCCAACTTCCAAGGGTCTTGGAAGAAGGGGCCAGCCTATGTACATCCTGCTTATCGTCTACCTCGCCGCCATGATCTTGCTGGTGCGCCGTATCGACAACCGTCTCAAAGTCGCTCAGTCGTCGCGTGAACGTGCGTTCTGGATCGGGGTTCGCTCATGAACTGCGACCTGATCGTTGACTACGCCGAATCCTGCGAGGCCGCGTTGCGTAGTGAGGCCCGTTGTCTCAAACGTGCGGATTTTCTTGGCGCAGCGCTTCACCGTGAGGTTGCTGAATATTTCGCGTTGCAGCCCTTTGGTGAGGCATTGCATTCATGAGCGCCGTTCATCCTCGCCGTACTGCCGATGAAGTGCGTGCTTCCATCGTTGATGCTGCCGAGTCCTGTGAACTTGCTTTGACCCACGAAGCGCACTGTGTGGCGGTTGGCGATTTTCTCAACGCCGCTCTGATGGCTGATGTTGCGGAGTGGGATGCAATTCGCTCGTTTGCAATGTCGGAGCGCTTCGCATGAGCCGCTCGAACGCAACGCGAAACTTGTTCCCCGTGTTCCCTTCTATCCCCATGGCTGGCCCTGTGCTGGTGGTGGCGGACACGGGGGACACTTTTTTAAACGCATGCCGGGTCGGCCAGCATTATCTGGACCTTGCAGAACTGGCGTTTCTTGCCGGTCGGCGTGATTGCGGCTGTGTCTTCTTCGCTCGCGCTGCTGCTGCGCTGGAGGTGGTCCAGTGATGTGCCTCATGACCCAGTCCCCGTACCCGTCTTGTGTGTACCCGCTCGCAGTGCACGGCGACATGCTTTATGCCTCCGTCGCCCTCGTTGTCCTGTCCATGGCGCTGATGTTTCTGGCTGGCCTGATCACGGGCTATGTCGCGGGAACGCGCCAATCATGAGCATCTATCTTGGTGTCCTCACGCTGTACGTGTTCCTGCTCGGTGTTCGGTCTTTCTATCATCAGGTCGCCGACATTGTTCGGTGGTTCATTTGGAGGGTGCGTTCATGATGTACGCGCTGCTTTTTCTCGCGTTCTTCACGCTTTTCCTTTGTGTCGCTCTTCTTCGAGTCGTTTTCTATATCCAGCGCGATCTCGCGTCTTTGGATGCCTTGGCGTCGGAGATCGTTCGTCTTCGTGGTGGCCTTCAATGACCGCCCGCGCCTCCACCACAGTCGAAGCCGACGCTGGCATGGTCTACGCCGAAGGGATGCGCAACGGCATTCGGACGGCTATATCGCTGCTTTGCAAAGCCGGTCTTGAGGTTCCTCGTCCTCTGCGTGCTGAGTTGACGAAGTGGGACGCTCATTCGATCCATCGCGAGTGGCTTGCTCAGCAGGGCAGGCCGGTTCCCTTTGCTCAGTCTGAGCAGTCGTATTCCTTTATTCACTTGGCGCTGCAAAGCGTCGGGCTGGAGTGTGCACATGTCGATTGAAGTCGTGGGTCCGGTCTCGATGGCCGAGACAAGTCGTGTCTTGTCCATGCTCCGTGCCCTTAGCGAGCGTGCTCAGGTCAATGAGCAACACACTCTGTTCATGGTGCTTTCCCTGACTGCTGAGTCGTTTTCCGACAATCTGGAAATGGCCGTTGACGTGGATGACGTCGAGTGATCGGCCTCTATCTCGGCGAGTACGCGCCGCCTGAGTCGCCGCGTTCGTCGCCCGCTGTGTCCGGCATGGGCGAATCGCCTTTTGACTTGTATCCGCAAGGCTTCCAAAACGCGCCCGTATGCCCCGACATGGTCTTTCCCATGCTGGACCGTGCCGACCGTGACGCGGTGCGTGTGACGCGGCTGGCGTGGGCTGTGCGCAATGCTCAGGATGCGGCGATCAATGCCCCCTTTCTGGATATCGAAAGGAGCAAATGGCATGGGTGAGGTTTGCCAGTTGAAGCCTTGCGGCCAGCGCGGAGGCGCAGCCGACGCGCTGCCCGCAGGGCTGGGGTTTATCACTAATGCAACAAGTGTGTCTAAAGCACACGAAGTGCAGATAAATCGGCCGATTCGCGAACGGTTGCTGGTTAATCGGGAAGCCTCGCGGATCAAGCGGATGAAAACGGCCGTGGGTCATGCCGCAAGGCTTCTTCATTTCGACGCGCATACGGAACGCGGTGCGCAGTTGTGGAATAAAAAGTTTCTGACCCTGACCTATGCCGATGGCGACACGTGGGAAGCGGGGCATCTTGCGAAGTTTCGTAACGCGATGATGATGTGGTGTCGCAAGCGGAATATTCGGTTTCGTTATGTCTGGGTGGCCGAGCGGCAGACGAGAGGCGCGATCCACTACCACGTTGTCGTCTGGCTTCCCAAAGGCAAGTACCTGCCGCACGCCGATACCCAAGGTTGGTGGCCGCACGGGATGACCAACATCATCACGGCGCAAAGCCCTATCGGCTACATCACCAAGTACGCCAGCAAGACCACGGCGGCGGATGTAAAGGGCTATCCCAAAGGTGCCCGCATGTGCGGTCACGGTGGTCTGACGCCCGAAGGTCGGCGCCATGTTCGTTATTGGCAGTCGCCCATGTGGGTGCGTGATGCGCTGACGGGTAGGGCGGACATTCGCAAGGTTTCAGGCGGCTATATGGACAAATTCACCGGGGAGTTTTTGCCCTCTCCTTGGCGTGTAGTGGTGGGGCCAGATGGTCAAGTGTGGGCATATCGAATCGATGAACATCAACAGGAGCGAGCAGCATGAAAATCAACGTACTGAACAAGGCGGTGGAGCCGTTTGAGTCCACATGGGAAGGCGTGACGCGTCAGCGGTCCAAGCAGTGGGCCGTGCTGGAAATCGACGGTCTGCCGACCGCGTTCCAGTTGACCTCCGATGTGGGCAAGCATCTGGCTCCGGGTGAATACACCTTGGCGCCGGAGTCCTTTGCCGTGCAAAACGGTCGGCTGACCATGAGTCGCGCCGTGCTGGTGCCGCTGCCGTCGAAGGTCGCCGGTCCGGCGAAGGTCGCCTAAGCCGTGGCCCTGTGCGTTGTCATCAATCCAGACGGAACGCTTGCCTCGACGGGTGAGCCGGTGGCGACGTGCACGGGCTACGTGATGGTTTCGGGTAGTGAGTACGGGGTGTATCAGTCCCTGCAAACTGCTCTTGGCGCTCCAACGTCAGCCGAAGCGATGGGGTGGTTCTTCGGTGCATGGGGTGCGGTGATGGTGTTCTTCATCGCTTCGCGTGCAGCCGGTTCGGTGATTTCGATGTTCAAAGACTGACGCAATTTCGCGTCTCATCAACCAGAGGAAAACTGCAATGCGCAACATGATCCGCAACACCCTGAACCGCGCCAAGTCGCTGGCCCCCGCCGCTGTCATCGCCGGTTCGCTCGTCGCTGGTGCGGCGTCTGCCCAGACCGCTACCACGTACAGCTCCATCCTGACCGGTCTGGACACCTCCACCGCGATCACTGCCGTGATCGGTGCCGGTGTGCTGCTCGCCGGTGTGGGCTTCGCCAAGTGGGCGACCAAGAAGGTGGCTCGCTTCTTCGGCTGATCCCGCGATGTTGTACCGGGGCGGGGATTTCTCGCCCCAATTTTTCTGACGAATGGCGGTGCTATGTCTACCAGTTCTTGTGGTCTCGGCGGTCCGACCGATCCAACCGGTCCGTGCTCCGGCACGATTGCCGCGAATCAGGCAGGCGGCGCTGTTTTTACGAACATCACCAACGGGTCGGTGATTGGCGCGCTTCTTGGTGCTGCCTTGCTGCTCGCGGGTCTGGTCTTCGTGGTCTGGGTCGTTCGCAAGGTCGCCGGGTTCTTCGGGTCGGCTGCGGAGAATCGTCGTTTGCATGCTGCCCAGCTCGCGGCGGCGGCGGCGTTGAATGAAGGTTTTGACTGGCGTGAGTACTACGTGGCGCGCTCGTACATGCCTGACGTTGATCAGGGTGCTGACAACGATGGTTTGCTGGGCGTGGATGCAGAGGACGACACCGAAATGGACACGGAAGACGACTCGCCGATGGAGGATGAAGAATCGGCGCAAGACCTGGGGTCCGGCACGAACGAAACCGGTGACGATCCTGACGTGGTACGTGGTGATGGGATGACTGACGCGGAATACGACGCCTTCGAGTGGCGCGAAGAGTGGAAGCGCGAGAACGGGGAGGCCGCATGATCCTTGATCTTTTCTGCGGCTTTCTCGGCACGATGTGCGCATGGGCTTGCGCCAAGGGTTTTAGTCATGATTGAGCGCCTCAGGCTTCGTTCGGCACTTTATGGCGCGTTGGCCTCGCTGCTTTTGACTGGTGTTTTTGCTCCCTCCGTTGCGTTTGCATCGAGTAACGCTAGTTACGATTCTGCAATGCAGTCCTGCATGACTCCTGCGCCCAGTGTTGGTACGGGCTTTTTTTGCAATGTTTCTGGAAACGATATCTACCGTGGTGGTACAGATGCCTCGACTGCCCATAATTATTTTGCTGGTACGCAGGCGCGGAATCTGGGCGATTTTCCTTTCACTGGTTCCGTTCCTCCTAGCTGCATGGCAGGGCAGGCGCTTCCGCCGGGTACGCCTTATGACTTCTTCGCTTCTCCGGGTGCGGTGGGTCCTGCTGACGGTACGTCTTGCCATGATGGCTGTCGTATTCTGTGGGTTGTTGACCCTCTGAATCCCTCGGGTTCTCAATCTTCTTGGCAGACCAACGGAGCGCAGTGTCCTGTCGCTGGATCTTCGCCAGCGCCACAGCCCACTATTCCTTCGCCTCCACCTCCGATTACCAACCCCAACGGCGGGCAGACGTTCTGTGATGGCATCAGCGGGAAATGTGTGACCACGGGTGGCTCGACGCCTCCGGTGCCGCCTACTCCTCCTGCAGGGTCGTCTAGTTCGGCCAACTCATCGACCGCGTCCACGTCAAATACCTCGACCAGTGGCACTTCTTCAAGCACGACGACGACCAGTACCACGACCACCACGGGTTCTTCATCCTTCACGGGCACGACAACGGCCCCTGCTGGCGGTTCCTCGACGGGTGGCACGGGTGCGGGTACGGTCAGCGGCACGGGCAGCAGCACGGGCACCAGTAACACGGCGGGTAGCAGCAGCACGAGTACGCCGCCCTCGTCATCCTCGACGTCTACGAAGTGCACCACGGGCGTCTGTGACGTGGGCAACGCGGACGGCAACGTGGGTACGCTCTACAACGGTGGCGCTGACACGCCGGGGTCGGTTTACTCGGGTTTTGCGGCGTCGGTCCAGACCTCACCGATTGTCTCGTCCGTGTCGAGTTTCTTCACGGTCAATGCGTCGGGTTCCTGTCCGGCGTGGCATATCCCCGGTAATAAATACTGGGGCGCGGCGGGCTTCGATTTTTCCTTTTTCTGCGATCCGGCCATCCTCGCGTTGTTGGCGGCGGCGGGCTATATCGTCTTGGCGGTGGGGGCGTTCAGTGCATTCCGCATCGCGCTCTATTAGCCTCGGTCTGTTTCTGTTCGTGGTCTCGCTGCTGGTCTCTCTGCCGGTAGTCTTTCCTCGTGTTGCCCATGCGGACGGCATTGTCCCCCCGGGCTGCTCGTTGATTCAAAACGTGATCGTTTGCGGCGGTTCGGCGACCAGCGGTGACACGTGCATCACCGATGTCGCTACGGGTCAGCAGCAGTGCCTTTCCCCCTCGGGTGCTCCGGGTGCAGTCTCGTCCATCGGTGGTCATGGTATTGGCGGTGTGCCGGGTCTACCGGCGCAGACGACCAGCACGGGCTGGCTTAGTCGCCTGACGGGGTGGTTTGCCTACGCGCTCAATGTCTTTTTTGTCGCGTTGGTTACGTTGCTGAAAGACCTCGTTACCTATCTCCTGTACGTGATTCTTTACGTGGTCCAAGCGGCTATCAATGCGATCGGCACGCCTTCGTGGCTGTCGCAATATTCGATGGGTTCGATACTCGGTAATGCCGGTCCGATCGTTGGTTTCTTTATCTCGCAATTGCAGGTCGGCACGGCGCTGGGTTTGATCGGTCTTGGCTATGTGTTCCGCCTCACGCGTAAATTCCTGACCCTCTTCCAGTGGTGACGTATGCTCGTTTTTAATGAAGGTCTGCCGCGCTCTGGCAAGTCTTACGATGCCGTGTTGTCGCACATTCTGCCGGCCATCAAGGCAGGTCGTCGTGTGTTTGCGAGGCTCAATGGACTGGATCACGACAAGATTGCTGCCCACTTGGACATGCCAGTGGAGACCGTGCGCAATCTGCTGGTGCTGGTCGGCACGGCAGACGTGAAGAAACTCTTTCTCGCCATTCGTCCGGGTTTCTCCGACGGTGGTGAGGAATGGGCGATTCCTGAGCAGTTGAAAAACGCGCTGTTCGTTATCGATGAATGCCATGAGTTTTATGTTGCGGACCGTGCGCCGATCAACCCGGCCATCGAAAACTTTTTTGCCCTGTGCGGGCAGAATGGTATGGACGGCTTGCTCCTGAGCCAGTGGTACAAGCGCCTGCATTCCTCGCTTCGTGCACGCATTGAGCGCAAGAATGTGTTTCAGAAACTGACCGCCGTGGGTCTCCAGAAAAAGTACACGGTGCGTCGGTATCATGCGATGGGCCCGGATCGCTTTGAGTTGGTCGGCACGGACACGGAAGCCTATCAGCCCGCGATTTTTCCGCTCTACAAGGGCTACGCCGATGGTGCCGACAATACGGTCGTCTATACGGCTGGCGGTAAAACGGTCTGGGCGAAGATTGGCAAGTACGCGGTCTTCGTGATTCCGCTGGTTGGTCTCGGCCTGTGGTCGTTCACGCGCTTTTTCTCGGGCCACTCTGGCCTTGCTGCGGCACCGCACACGTTGGCTTCGCCGCCTCCTGCTTCCTTCGGTATTCCTGCGCATCCGCTTGCCGCTGCGGCACCGGCCACGGGGCAGGGTGGCGGCGACATGATCAAGCATGTCGATACCACGGGCATGCCCTCGACTGTCGCCTACGTCTTTGACCTCTGCGATCAGGCGCGGGCACGTCTGGCCGGTGTGGTCGATGATGGCGCGAAGTCGCTGGGTGTGATCGAGTGGGTTCAGACGGGCGGCAAGGTTCTGGACCGCCTGACGTTCGCTCAGGTGCGTGACCTCGGCGTCACCATCGATGTTCACCCTTACGGTGTGCGCCTGAGTTACGGAAAAAAGGACGCGGTCGTTACCTCATGGCCGCTGGATGTGCCGCCGTCCGCTTCCTCGTCCGCGTCACCCTCGACCCCCTCGGCGTCGTCGCCTGTGGCGTCCTCGGGTCGTGCCGCTGACCTCTCTGCCGGTGATGGTCGTCAATGGCCGCAAAGTAAAATCGCCCAGTCCTATACGCCCCCTCAGCTGGTTGCGCATGAGGCGGGTAGCGATTGGCACCCTTCGCACGATTGACGCATCATTTTCCAATCATATGTTCGATGCTTTGTCAATAACGCATCAATCGTGCCAGTTAACTACCATTCATAAATCAGTTAACTTATATTCAGCGATTGAGATCTCGCCAAGGTGTTTGCATTCCCTGCCGAAGGCGAGCGCGAGAGCGCGTTTCTAAGCGTGGCCGCGTTTTCCATGTGTCCAGTTGCACATCCCACGCGCACCGGTCCCCGCCTCGATCCCCGGCACCACACTTCCTCCGCTTGACTGCTTTCCATCCGTTCCCTCTGACCTGCCTCGGTGTTTAGCGAGCAAAGCGACGAGTGGCTGCATTACTCTTGTCGCACTGGATAGGTGAGGGCGGGGCATGCGATCAGGGATGTACTACGTGTTGGGCTTGCTTCTTCTGCTGGCTACGGTGCCCATGTATCGGTACATCCTGCATCGAGCAAACCGCCCGGATGTTCCCGTTCAACCTCATTTCACCTACCTGAATTCTCCCCCGGCACCAGTGCGCCCGCAGTTGCAGCCGCCGTCGCAGCCGCTGGCCAGTGATGAGCTTTGCGAGGGTGGTGTGGTGGTTCGCGTGCGAGGGAATGTCTACACACAAGAACTGACCCGCTCGGGGTCAGTCCGTTGTGCTGCTGGTCTCAAGTTTCTTTGACGGTGCCAAATTTTCGCAAGCTGTCGGGTGTCCATTTGTGACCTTGTGGTGTGGTCATGGTCTTTCCCCGTATTTTCCAGCCTGCCCATGGTCCCTCGAGATTTACGCGGCAATGCGTGCGGTCTTGCAGTTCTTGTGCGATCTCGCGGACGGTGATTGTCCAGCCTGATGGTGCTTTAAGCGTTTGCCGCTTGCTGTCGAATGTCCATGCGTACATCTTTTTCTCCTTTGCCTCGGCGCTGCAAAGCATAGAACATGCCAATAATGCAAGTAGACATAATATACATTATGCGAAACCTTGGTACTTCTGTGGCTGTTGCGCAAACAGCTGCCGTCCTTGGCATTTGACCAGTTGCTGAGGTAGCTTCTGGTCATTCCTCTCGTTGCGTATCGGGTTGACCGGTGTTCAAGCGCCTCACGAGTGACCTCCTGCCGTCGACCCTACGACAAGACATCCTGGTCGACCTGGCGGGAGTGCCGCGCTATTGGGCAACCATCTGGTCGGCGTTGACGCTGAACGAGGTCGCGCCGTCGACTCGCGACAAGAAGCTTCGGTTCCTCGAGAGCCTTTACGTCCATGCAGACGAAACGGCGGGGCCGGGATCCCTCGATCGTGGCCTGTGTCCCTTCGATGAACCTCTGATAGCTACAATTCTCGAGTCCTGGTTCATCTCGATTGTGAATCGCGGGAACAGTTCACCGAGCGACGAAGCGAGATGGCGTACGGGCTTTGAATTTGTCTCTTCGACGGTCACCTGGCTATCAAAATCGCCGCTGCCAGGGGCTGACTCGCGCGGCATTGAGCTCAAACTTCATCGCTTGTCCCATCTTTATGGGCAGCTTCACGTCGCTCGCCCACGTCAGAGCACGCCGGTGCGCTCGCTCCCGGCAAACGTGGCTGAAGCGCTTTACGAGCTCCTCGACCCTAGGTCCGAGGCCAATCCCTTTGTAAGTGAACGTACGCGATGGATCGTGTTCATAAGCTTCATGCTGATGTTGCATCAGGGGCTGCGCAGAGGCGAACTCCTCCAGCTACCCGCGGATGCCGTCAAATCGGCCTACGACATTAGGACCGATTGCGAGCGTTCGTGGCTCAATGTCGAAACGAACCCCTACGAGGACGAATCCACGGACCCAAGATTCAGCCGACCGAGCATCAAGACAGCGCAATCGATTCGACAACTGCCCGTGAGCCCGGCTATGGCGAGCCTCGTACAGTCGTACGTGGAGAATTACCGCGGCCGACCGGATCACGCATTCTTGCTCAATTCACAAAAGCAGCTACCTCTTTCCACGGAGTCACTGACCAAGCTATTTGCGAAGGCCTCTGGTGCACTACCGGAAAAGATTCGAGAGGAGCTCTTCGCGCGAACCGGGCGTTTCACCGTGACGCCCCATGATCTTCGACACACGTGCGCTGTGGTGAGGCTCAACCAGCTACTTGCACAAGGGAACCATATGGATGAGGCCACGCAGAAGCTCAGGACATTTTTTGGCTGGTCACGTGAATCAACGATGCCGATGCGCTATGCGAGCGCGGTCTTCGAAGATCGACTATCAAAGGTTTGGTCGGACCAGTTCGACAGTCAGATTGAAATGCTTCGTGCCCTGCCCTAACTGCTAGCCGAGAGGTTAACCGTGCTGACGCAACTCATCCTGGAACCCGAGCACGAACTTCGGATTGCGCGGGAGGTTGTCGCTCATTTGCCTTCGCTTCCCTCCGTGATCAAGTACTTCGACGAGTTTTCCGAGTGTCATCGATCTGTTGTCGGGGTCAGCAATGCGCCAGCGATCGACCTGCACTACGGTGGCAGGGTGTACGCCGTTCGTTTTGACGAGTTTTCGCCAAGCCTCGCTACAGTTTTGAAGCACGCTCTTGTAGAACTCTTTAGAAGAGAAGTTAACGCATTTGCAATCGTCAACAGAATCATGGGCACAAGGAACCTCTCAGGAAGCGACATGACGTCCGTCGTGCTTTCTAGTCCAGAAACGATTCTTCCACTGTGGATCGAGATCGTTTCAAAATCTCGTGCCCCATACAGCCTCCTTGTCATCAAGGACATTTTGCGTGTCCTATGCATCTATAGAATAGGAGGATGGTCACCATCGTACTCAGAGTACATCGGTAAGTCTCTTTCTTTGCCGGAGAGGGATAAGTACGCCTTTCTGCGTAGTGGGAAGGCATTCTTCTCGATTGAGCAGGAGGCGACTGTAGTTCGCCTCATTGACGACGCGGCCCGATCCATCTCATCTGAGCCGGCTAGGTGGACATACAGTGATCTCGCTGACGTGGGAATGCTCGTCTGTGCATTCCAGTTTGGAATGCGACCGATCCAAATTGCACGCCTAAAAATCGAGGGTGTCCGCCATCGTATCCTGACATCAGATGGATCCCCTGCCGTTCACCTTGCCTTCCCGATGGTGAAGCAGCGACGCGGAACCCAGGCGATTCCATTGATACGAAGGGTCAAGCCGGAGTGGGCTTCGGTTTTTGCCGAGCTTCTCGATCGCGCGGTCAAAGCTGGGTCGCCTGGTGCCTCGAGGATCTTCGCTGTGTCATCCGCGAATGAGGCGGGAACGCGTATTTCGAGCGTCGTAAGAGACCTCCTTCATGATGACGTGGTTTCGACGAAGACCTTCCGTCATTCAGCCGCACAGAGGATGGTAGATGCCGGCGCGAGCCACGAAGAGCTTGCCGAATTCCTTGGTCATGCAGATATAACAAGCGGACTCATCTACTACCAAACATCCAGCAGCCAGGCCGAGAGAATTAATCGCGCGTTCGGCATTTCTGAGATCTACTCGAACCTTGCGAAGGTAGCGCACGATCGATTCATCACGGAAGAGGACCTTGCCGAGCTCAAAGGCGACTACCAGATCGGTGCGGTTCCCCATGGAATACCCATCACGGGCATTGGCGGATGTAGCTCTGGTCAGCCAGCATGTCCCTACAACCCGGTCCTCTCCTGTTATGGATGTCGCCGGTTCATGCCGCTACAGAATGCCTCAGTTCACCGCCAGGTTCTGGCAGATCTTCGCAAAGTGGTCGGCTTCTTCGGTACCTCGGGTCGCGAAGAGGGGTCGACACCAGCCTTTCTTCAGTTGCAGCGAACCATCACCAATGTTCAGTCGATCGTCGGCGAGCTAGAGGGTGAGTGGCATGAATAAGCTCTTCGACACGTTCATAACGACTAATCGGGCGGTGCTGGCTGCTATAGGCCACCCCTGGAATATCGACGTCGACCATCGAGGAAAGGCGCACAAGGATTCAGCCTGGAACCTGACCCGGATGGTTGGTGGGGTTACAAAGCCCGTTCACTATCTCAATTATCTAGGCACGGACGAAGCCGCGGTCAATGCACTGCAGATAATTGGTTCGGGCGGGGGAGCAGGTGCGACCGAGTCCTTGCTATCCGAGTCATGGCAAGAGCTTATCAAGGCCGCTGTCGTGGATCAGCTGTTTGTCCGTAAGAATTCCACGGGCCATGTCGTAATAAGCATTGTGAGGCCACTCCGGGTCATAGCTACCTGCTCTAACGGGAAAGAACCATGGCTACTTACGGTGGATGACATACTCCTCGGATTTCGGATAGCACAACAGATCCAACCTTCAGGAAAGCTCGCCGACCTCGTGGCTGGACTCGTCAAGATCCTCTTCGATCAGAATCACCTCACAGATGCCGGGCCGCTCTACTCTGCCCTGGCGTCGTTTCGGCTCAATCCTAGTGTGAGCAGGCGTGCGAAATTTCTTCAGTCAAGAGAGGCGATTCGTAACAATCTCGAAGATAGGAAGCGGGCTGAGAAATTACCGTCGAACCGCGCCTTCTGGGAGCTCGTCCGCATCGTCATGACCGAGCAACCCCAAACATTTGTTGATGAGCTAAGGTTTGCCGGGCTACGGCTTATGTTGGTAACCGGCTTCCGAATCGGCGAGATTGCCACCCTCCCGTTCGATTGGCGAAGGGAACGCACTTACCACACCGCATCAGGTTCAAAACCGAGCACATTAGGAGGCATCGATCGCTCCTTGATGATCCGTCATTTCGCGGAAAAGCAGAACACAGAAGGCGGCTCCTCATTAAACTTGCGCGAAGCGATTCAGCATGTGCCAAGGATGTTTGAGGAGCTCGTACAGGAGACATTTGAGCGAGTAATCGAGCTAACCGCTCCGCTAAGGTTGACCATAGGGCTCCAAGCTCAAACCGGTCGAATTCTCCCGCAGTTTAGGCCAGACCAACTTGTTCCCATCCTCCACCTTTATCCGTATCTCTCAGGCAATCCATTCTGGATGTCGTTCGATGACGCTGAGCGGAGAGAATGGGTTGATCGATGCAGGTCGGATCGATCGGGTGCGACGTTTGATGAGCTCTTCCATGCTCAGGTCTCCGACCTCGCGTCCGGTTCAAGAGCCGTATCCCCGACAGCGTACGTTTTTTTCAATAGGATGAGGCGTCATGGGGACTCTAGCCGAACACTGAGTATGCGAAACGCTAACGGCGCAGCACTCAATGTTGATGATCGCATGCGCTGGAGAGAGGCTTACCTAAACATCTCAGAGCTTGAGAGCTACTTAAGGCAGTCAAAGAAGACGAAGGTATCGGATACAGAATCTCTTCGCGTCGATGGCAAGGCGTTGGATGCCGTTGAAATCCTTTTCATTCATCCTAAGCGATCGGTGGCAGAAGAGCGTGACGAGGGCATTTGCGATGTCACACGATACTCGGCGATCGGCCGCTCAACCAATGAATTGCTCGGGTTAGCCCTGGGCGATTTCGAAAGCAACGAGACGATTTTTTCTCGATACGGACGTACTGAAGAGAGGGTGTCCTAGATTTTGTGTAAACGGGCCACAGGCGGGAAACTGCCCTTTGACCCGGAGACACCATGAGCTCACGCAAGCACGAGGTACCCGACGAGCTGCTCAGCAGCCTGTTGGCCAACTAC
>JBAZWU010000024.1 GCA_041660185.1 Elusimicrobiota bacterium
TCCCGACTACACTCCACCTTGAACTATGTCAGCCCGATGCAGTTCGAGAAACACTGGCTTGCCGCTCAGGCCCATTACGCCAGTCCATGACCACGGTTATGGGGTACGAAGTTCGTGGGCAAGCTCACCTTGATGCGGTTGCTTGCGGCTTCGACGTTATTTTTCAGTTGTTGCCGCTTTAGGTCCTGTGCGTGAACCCGGGGCTGGAACTCGCTGAGCCGACGGCGCTCGACAACGTGGGGCTGCCGATCCTGTTGTGCCTGTCGTGACACATCATCTTGTGCTGCCATGCGATCGACCACCGCCAGGATGTCGTCCACTGACGGAAGCCCGGCTTGAATGGCGGCGGCTTGAGGAAAAGCAGCTGACCACCAACACCCCACAGGATCCCCTGGCAACTGCAGTACCCAACGGCCGGTACCTGTATCTTCCTCGTTCTGAGCTGCGACGAACGCGGCGATGGGAACAAACATCTGGCGCAACTCGCGAGACGCTTGTCCAAGCATGGTCTGCGCGGTCTGTTGCTGATCTTGAAGTACGCCAAGTTCTTGAAGCTGCCTCAAGCCTTCAGTCGCTTTTTGGTAGGGATTTGTTGCCACGTGAGGCTGGCCGTCCAGCGGAGTGTCACATGCAGGGCAACGATCTCCGACAACATCCTCCAGAGCGAGCACCGAGTCATACAGTGCTTTGAAAGAGACTTGGTCGCTTTTGGCGCGAAGTGCAGCGATGATGGCATCGAGTTCTTCGCCACATTGCCGGGCTTTTCCAAGAGCGTCCAGGAGGCTTTTACGCGTTAGACCAAGCACATTCGACGGCGCCGCTTCCAGAATGCCGTCAAGCTCCTGAAGCCGACCAGGGGCTTCAGCGGTACCGATTAGATTCTTGAGTGCTTCGTATGTGATGTTGGCTGCATACTCCCTCGCAAGAGCAGCTTCCTCATCAGTTAGCGACTTTTCAGATGCCGTCTTGCCCTCGACAGTCGTGCGGTCCTCGGCCAACGCATCACGGCGCGCCGCTAAGGTGTTTTGCCGTTCGCTGAGAAGGACGAGCTGGCCGTCAATGGACTCATTGAAATGGCTGACGAACTCGTTGAACTGATCCATGCCGAAGAGGGTGGCAATCAGTTCGGCTCGTTGAGCGTTGGGACGCGCAGCGATTCTTGAAAACGCATCGATCCGATTCTTCTCGATGAAGCAGAAGCGATAGGTATCGAGACTGGGAACGACATCGACCTCCCGTCCTTGTTGATCTGTCGCTTTGAGAATTGGCGCGTCGAATCGCCTGTCGTGGACATTGGCTAGATAGGTCCGAGCAGCAATACGCTTGTATCCAGCCTCTTCGACGTCGCCTAAGAGGGCGTACTCCAGTCCTTCGCATAAGCTAGTCTTGCCACTGCCGTTGGGACCGTAGAAGAGGATGATCTGTTTCGTGAGGTCGAATGGCTCAGGTACTCGAAAACCCCGAAACGGACCCAGTGTCAGATGGCGAAGCCTGGTCCATGGCCATGCGCCGGCATCAGCATCAGCCTCAGCCGCTGCAGCAGGCGCAGCAGCGACAGTGTTCGCAAGGTCCCGGCGAATCAGCCCGACGAGGCAAGCGGATCGCTGGTTGCGCTGACGCGACGTCCCTGCAAGCTCATTGAAATTGCGTAGTGCTAGGGTGGCCAATCGTCGCACATCCTCTGGAACCTGCTTTTCTGGCTGATAAAGCCATCGCACATAGCGTTCGAAATCCTGTCTAGCAGATGCCATCCACTGCTCCTTGTTATTGGCTGTTTGGCGCTAAGCGTAGCGTAACCTATGCGCGTGGCGCGCCACGCCCTGACCATTGACTGACGTGCCTCTCAGGCGTTCATCGTCCGAATCGCATGCTCGATTCGCGATCTGGCCTGTGTCGTCACTCGCTTCACCCCGAAAATCCTCGCTACCTCGGCGGCTCGGTCACCGAGTATCACTGTGCGAGCTGCGGAGCGAAGTTCGTGCATGCCGATTTCCTCGATAGAGCGTGCGTCCTCAGTGGTCGCCGGGACGCGGAAGCAATCCCATCCCTCGACGTCGTCGAACTGCATCCATACGAAGTGTCCATGCAGTGGGTCCGGTTGGATGTGGTGATTTTGCTTGATGAGATCCAGAACGCGTTCCCGAATCAGACGTCCGGCTCGCTGGAAACCGTGCGCACGCGCCACACGCTGCACAAGGAGGGTGTCCAATATTGGCGCCTCCTGATGGAGGACTCGCTGGATCAGGGTGGCAAGCGTCGTTCCGTATGAGGGGTCATAGAAGAGATCGGGCTTCAGTTGATCCACTAAATCGGGATAGGTGGCCACGCGGTATGCGCGATGAGTGACAGCCACAGGCGCGGATGATGCGTTGTCCGCGAAGCGCATAACGGGTTCGTCGAGAACCGAGGCACTTGCCTTCGGTTCTCCCGACCTGCCTCCCAGTTCGATTTTTGCGCCGGTATCAAGCACGACAGCATCGGGTTGCAATGGCAGGGCCTCAGCAACCGCTTTCATTGCCTTCTTCACCGCTTCAGCGGCAGCGGTAGCATTGATTCGCGATTTGTCGAGCATGTCCGTGATGGCCACATGCAAGCGTTCGAGAGCCCCCGTTCGGTCGACCCACCACTCCGTCGACCATACGCGTAGGAGCTTCCATCCCAGACCTTCGAGGATCGCGCTGCGGACTTTGTCCCGGTCCCGCGCGGTGGCTGCACTGTGATAGGTGGCTCCGTCGCATTCCACACCGACCAGATAGTCCCCCGGATGATCGGGATGGATCACACCTAGGTCGATGCGAAAGCGTGAGACGCCAATCTGTGGCACAACATTCCACCCTTTAGCGCGGAGACCATCCGCCACGTATTGCTCGAAGGGGCTGTCGTATGCGCCTACGGAGCCATGAACAGCTTCAGCTAGGGCGCGCGGCCCGCGCTGAGCGAACTCGATGAAGTGGCGCAGGTCGTGGACCGCGCGAGCCGACGTGCGATTCATGTCGACCATGGACGGATCGAAGGACGTGAAAACCAGCATTTCCTGGCGAGCCCGGGTCACTGCGACATTGAGCCGCCGCCAGCCACCTTCTCGGTTGAGCGGGCCGAAATTCATTGACATGACCTGGGCGCCGGGTTCGGCTGGGCCATATCCGATACCGAGAATGATGACATCGCGCTCGTCGCCCTGAACCGTTTCGAGGTTCTTCACCACGACGGGCTCCGACTGGTCCAACTGGAAATAGGGCTCGATTTCTGGATGTTCGGCCCGGGCTTGATCAAGCAGATCGCTAACCAGCTTCTGCTGTTCACCGTTGAGCGTGATGATGCCAATGGACTTTCCCGAAGCGACAAACGCTGGATCGGTTAGACGCCTCACGGTCTCCTCGACGATCGCCTTGGCCTCGATCTGGTTGTTACGCCCTTTGCCCTTGGCGTACACGCCTTGTACCCGGCGCCACTCGACAGCGCTTGCGCGAGTCTCTGCCGCGGGAAACGTGATCAGTTCGTTGTCGTAATAGTTGTGATTGGAGAACGCGATAAGACTCTCGTGGCGACTGCGGTAATGCCAGGTGAGGCGGTGGCTCGGTACTCCGGCGCCCAGGCACTCATCAAGGATGCTCTCCATATCCTCCTCTGTATCATCGTCGCCGGCGCCCGCACCACGATTGAAGAAGCTGGTGGGTGGCATTTGGTTGGGATCGCCCGCCACCACAACCTGCTTGCCCCTCGCGATGGAACCGATCGCATCCCACGGCGCGATTTGCGACGCCTCGTCAAAAATCACGAGATCAAATAAACCCTGATCGGCTGGCAGATATTGGGCAATGGAGAGTGGACTCATCAGCATGCAAGGGGCCAGCTTCGACATGACATCGCCCATTTCCATCGCCAGCTGACGCACGGGCTTGCTAGGACGCGTCAGCTGTAGTTGGTGCCTCAGTACGCGAAAGCCATTGCTTGCTGCAACTTCGTTCTTGTCGGGAATCAGCCCACACAGCTTGGCGCGAATGTAACGGCTGCTGAGATTGGCGAGCTGGTCGTCCACACGCCGGTACGCTTCGATATCGCTCATGTGCTCAGCTGGTACGAAACCGCGCAGGAGTGGCTCATCGTCAATAGCGCCGATGGCGAACCAACGTGCATAGGCCACTTCGAAGAGGTCGATGATCGATCCGTACGCTACGCTGCGATCCAAGACGGCGTCCGTCAGCGGAGACAGGCCAAGAGCCTCCGCCTCATCCCGAACCCGGCACCAATCGCACCATGCCTTGAGCTGAAACTCGCTTCCTATGATGGCTTGTGCGGTTCCGCGGAGCGTTTTCAGGTCCGCTGTCGCATCGACAGCCGTTCCCGACAACTCGGTGAACTGGATGAATGCCAGTTGCAATCGCTCGTAAGCACTCTTCAGCAGGGCGACCGCGCCGGCAATGGCTCCAACTGGGGCCAGCAAGTCATTGCCTTCGACGATCAGAAACGCTGCGGCCCGCCGCAGCAACACCAGATGCTCTGGCGCCTTGGCCAGACCGACAAGACTTGCACGGATCTCGTCTGCAAGCTTCATCGCTGCCGAGATCTTCGGGATGTTCGTGGCGAGGCCAGCCCATCCAGGCATACCCTGAAGATCAGGGCTGAGCGAATCGACTTCAGCGTGGAGGCCGCAAATTCGGCGAAGCTTCGGCAAATCCCCTGCAACATCTGGAAGGTTGGTGACACCCCCCGCCAAGGCGAGCTGACGAGCGACTTTCTTCTTGGCGAGGCTCGCCAGGAACCAGAATTTGTGTGCGGCAGCGTCCCAATGCCGCTGAATGTCTTCGATGTGGAGACGATGAGCCGCTTCGCGATCGTAGGGAAACGACAAACTGCCCTCGATGCTGCTGTACTCGCGAATGAAGCTGATCGCTTTCTTCGCAGCGGCCTGCTTGGAGGCGCTCTCCGGCGAGAAGGCAAACCGAAGATCCAGTCCATAGGCATCTGGAAGGAGCCTGGTGAAACCAAGAAGAGCGGGGATGCAGGTGAACTCCTCGCGCTCAAGAGGCATCTTGGTCAGGTCCAGCACCTGGATGAAGGCCGTCTGGCAGAGATCCATGGCGGAGAGCATCGCGTGCGCATTGGCGGCGACCGATTCTTGCCAGGCGTTAGACCATTCGCTGTGTCTCAGTAGCGAGAAATCGCCCGGCGATCTTTCAGCGGCTTGGCGGTTGAGATCGAGACGACGCGCTATGTCGCGCAATCGTGCGATCTGCGCCGCGTCGTGCCGTGTACTACCGGGCCACGCCAGGCGTGGGGTACTTGGCGTCGCATCACGGATGACGCGCCCCATGGCCTGGTGAACTGTCAGTCCGTTGGGCCAGCGCTTGTGCAGCACGCCGACCACCCCGTTGAGCTTGCTCCTAAGCTCATGTACGCGTTCGGCTTCAATGCGCCACTCCTCTTGAGAGAGTGCATCGCGTGTGTCCCAAGCTCGCTCCAGCTGCTTGAGGACCTCGACCTTGGAAGCCTTGCTTGAATGAAGCTCCAGGCAGAACTCGCCGATGTTCTTCTCGTCAAGTCGCCGCTTCACCACATCGAGCGCGGCCATCTTCTCAGCCACAAACAACACGCGCCGGCCAAGGGCCAGGTTATGGGCGATCATGTTGGCGATGGTTTGTGACTTGCCGGTGCCCGGCGGACCGTCCAGCACGAAACTGTGATCGCTTGCGGAAGCAACGACGGCGGCCAGCTGCGATGAATCCGCGGGCAGGGGCGTGAACAGTTTCCCGGGCTCGACCTGGGCGTCGAGTTGCTCGGGACGAGGGAATTCACCCGGCGATCGAAAGCCTTCCCCACCGATCTTTCGTTCCAGCAGATGGTGGACCATCGGACTCTGCATCAGCTGCTCGGAACGGTCCGTCAGGTCCTTCCACATGAGGTACTTGGCGAAGGAGAACGTCCCGAGCACGAGTTCGGCCGTGACCTCGAACCCGGGCATGTCGCGGACCGCGTGCCGGACCTTATTCCAGATGCCCGCCACATCGATGCCGCTCTGATCCGTCGGAAGATCACCATCCAGACCGGGTATGTTGAGCTCGAAGTCGTGCCGAAGCAGCTCGAGGAGGGTGAGATTGAACCGGGGGTCCTCGTCCAGCATCGTCATCGTGACCCCTGATACCGCGCTCTTTCGTTCGAGCCGAACGGGCAACAAGATCAAGGGCGCGGAATAGGACTTGGGATCATCGGCCGCCTTTTTCCACTTCAGGAATCCGATGGCCAGGAACAGTGTATTGGCACCACCTTCATCGAGATCGCTACGTGCCTTGCGATACATATCCACCAGCGCGGCTTCGAGCTTCGTCTTCTCCAGTGTTGCCAATACTTCGGCACGGTTGAGCGCGTTGCGGGCGTAAGCCTCGCGCAAGTTCTCCCGGTTTTGCTGCTCATAGAGTGCGGAGTCCCGGCCACCGGCTTCGAGATCGGGCATCGCCACAATGCGAATACGCTTGCCTTCCGCCAGTTGATCCTCCAAAGCCGCTGGATCGGGACAGATGAGCCGGATGGCTTTCGCACTGTCGGGCACGTGCAGGAGGCGGTTGCGCGTCGTCAGGTCCAACAGCTTTCGCTGCCACAACTGCAGCTTTCCGGCTGGGCTCTCTGGCTCGATCGTCACGTCGACGTCGAAGCTAGGGAGAGCAGGAGCCTCCTCAAGTGCGTCGTTGATCGTCGCGGCAGGTTCTCCCGCACCACTACCTGCGTGCTGGTGCGAGACAGCGATGGCCAACGGGCGAATGCGCTGCATGCGGGCGCGGCGGAGATCAAGCGCCATGATGAAGTCGTCGTCGTTCACCTGCCGCTGGGCATGCTCCACGGCAAGGCTAAAACCCGGTGCGGGTGCCTGAGTGGCAAGCGTGGTCTCAAAGGCAACAAGCTCCTTTAAGGCAATGCGCTTTCTCAGTGCGGATGCATCCTCCGTAATGAGCTGTGAGAACTCCTGCGGTTGCAGCCACACGCCGACGAAGGCGTGACCCTGGGTGAGGACAATAAGCGCATTGAGGCCCGCTTGCTCCAAGGAGGCGGCAAAGAGCAGCGCCGTATCCAGACACGTGCCAACACCCCCGTCCAGGATCAGTGATGGTGTACGGATCTTTTGACCGTGCGTTTCAAAACTTGCCGGTGGCAGTGCATACCGGATACCCAAGCCGCAGACACTGGACCAGATCGCCGATACAAGCTCCCAGGTCCGGGTTCGTGACTGTGCTGTATAGCCATCAATGGCGTCTCTCTTTCCCGCGCGCCGCAGGACTTCGGAGGCTCCCTTCAGTATGTGGTCTATCGAAGGATCATTCGGCATGCAAAACGCCGCGAGCAGTTCGGGCATTGCCTGTGCACCACCCCATTGGTTTTTGGCCAACAGCTCGACGGGGTATGACGTTTCGGCGATCACCTCGTCGCCGACGCGAACCCTGATCGTCAAGTCGGAGCGTAAGCTTTCAGTGAGTTCCGCCAGGTAGGCGGCATGCAGTTTCACGTCCCGATCCGGGATGCGCACGCTCGAGCCATGAAGTAAACGATCAATACGCCAGCGCTTCGGCTCCAGGAAGGGAAGGCTGGCGGTCAACTCCACGACGAGGTCGTCGTGATCGATCTCCGCATCATTCGATATGGTCAGTTCCCGGAGAATGGGTACTGAGTTTTGGTGTGAAGCAAATCCGATCTTGCTTGCGACGATTCCTTCGATCCCGACACCCATGGGACTGCCCCCTTAACTTGTAAATGACTACGCTGCTGACCATCATAGTCCGGCGATAGCGTTGGGGACCGAACTGGTTCAAATCCATGTCTACTAGTTGCCGGTGGGTATCGCGACAGCATAGACCGGCACATTGGTGTCGACGGCAACATTCACTCGCGATCCGTCCAGCCCATTGCCGTTGCCTCGTTGATTTCTTCGATGGTGGCAACCTTTGCTGTCCGTCCGGCTAGCAGGCCTACAAAGCCAGCCATCGACCCCGCAGGCCGGGCTGCATTCAATGCGACTTGACCATCGGGAAGCAAATCAAGCTCAATCCTCTCCCCTCGGCTCGATGCCAAGGTGTTCCAGAACCTCTTCCCGAAAGGTGACTTGTCCCCGCGGCGTAACGGTCAGTGTGGTCATGGTGGACTGCTGCCGGTTTCGCAGGCCCCGCGTTCAGGTGGGGTAGCCCCCCCCCCGGGGGATCCAGGCCCCGCGTAGACGAGCGGGAATCTACAGCTTTGGCTGCGATGAAATAGGCTATATCTGCGATGAAACAGGCTATATCTGCGATGAAACGTAAGCGACTGCCGTAGCCACCTTGCCCGGCGGGCAAGGTGGCTACGGCAGTCGCTTACCTTGGACACCTTCCAACTGATACGTGGGCAATCCTCAAGCGATCTTGCGGGCGAGAATTTCAGCGAGGCCGTTCACCACCTCGACCGGCTTTCAGCAAACCTGCGATGAAATTGGCTATGCAGCACGAGCAGCAGGCGATGAAGCTTTTAACGGGATGGGGGTACCATTGTCGGCAACCGAACAGCCAAGCGCAGGATCGGCAACCGCAGAGGTCGCTATGAACACGCCTGAATCCGTTGAAGATCTGATCCCCGATGAACCGTTGTCGTCACCTGGTCGTACGCTCGATCGGGTGCATGCGGCGATCCGGGGCGAGTTCGACGCTGACCAGCTCGAGTCCGACGAGGAACGACTGTTTATGGACCTGTTCGCGCAGTACTTGGCCCAGCCCAATGCCGAGAACGATGCGTTCGTCGCCAAGATGTACGCCGAAGGCGGCTATGTGGGTGAGGATGAGCAGGGGCGATTAGTTCGCACGTTGCCCGGTGGTGGTGTCGAAGTGATCGAGCCGGGTAGCTGACGCTATCTCAGGACTATGAGCGCAAACATTACACCACGCCATCCGCTCTTCCAGAGCGCACTTGATGCGATCCTGGTGGGTGCCGCTGACTACGTGTCCGTTGAGCACGAGCGATCAGCGTCAGCAGTACGAAATCTAACTACGGGTTTATTGTTGCTTTGCAAGGAAAAGTTGCGGCGAATGTCGCCCTATGACGACATCCTAATCTACCAAAATCTGATGCCCGCACCAGACGGATCCGGCGGCCTTTGCTTTGTCCGTGATGGCGATAAAACGGTTGACCGTGCGAACATTGAGAAACGCTTCAAGTCGTTTGGCGTGATTGCTGATATGAAAAGCTTGGAGCGTGTTGTAAGAGTTCGCAACACTCTTGAACATCACTATATGCCAGAAGGTATGGATCCGGTGCGCGGCGCGTTCGTCGATGGCTTTCGCTTTCTGACTTCTTTTCTTCCAGATCACCTTGATGTTGTCGCCGCAGAAGCATTGGGCGAAGAAGTATGGGAGATGATGCTAGAACAGCGTGCCATCTATTTATCGATGATGGAAGTCTGTCGGCAAACGCTCCAGTACATAAATTGGGACGTGGCCCCGTCGACGATGCAAGAGCTGTTGATATCCCGCGGGTGTTCGAATTGCTCTTCACAATTGCTCCGACAGCTCGATCCAAGCAACGGAGACCCGTTTTCAATCGAGCTTAAGTGCGATGCATGCCGAGTGCAGGCGCAAGTCGGAGACTGGATGGCCGAGGTCATTCCTCTCTATTACGCTTCAGCTGCATACCTTTCTATGACAGATGGTGACCCGATCCCATACGAAACTTGCCCGGAATGCGACCGCTCAACCTACGCATTCGACGAAGGGCAATGTTTTGCATGCGGTTTTAAATTGCCCGCCAATCAATGCGGGAGGTGTGGTGAAGGGCTAACGCTCGATGATTACGCATTGGAAAGCAAATTTTGCGGTTACTGCCGGCACCTGCTTGAAAAGGCTGACCGCGATGACTGAGACGCAAGGGTTCGCCTGTATAGAGCTTTGTGTACGCTAACCCCTCTCAGGCAAATGCACAATTTCACCGGCGGGTAGGGCGCCCATTCCTGCCAACATTGCACGGACGGGGGATGTCTTCTCAAAGAATCTCGCCCACTGGCCAAAGCCGCCCATCTCGCCAACCGCCCGGAGCATTGCAACGTGGGATGCTACGAGAACGTCCACCTGACGCTCCAGCTCTGCAATACGCGCGTCTCGGTCGGCAAGGATTCGTTCCACAGATATAGCAGATGTCTTTTGCGTGCGCGCCGACCACTGACGAAGCTCTTTTTGCCTTTGTTGATACTCGGTCAGCATCGCTCGCCTGACCGGGTCCCTTGTGATCGATGATGCAGCCTTCAACGAGGGGTGGCGACGTGCCACCTCCCGTGCAGTTATGTCTTGGTCAATGGAGATCAGGTCCTCCAATATGGATTTGATGACGTCTTCGTATTCACGCGCAGACGGATCGGGATACTCGTTGTTCACTCAGCCTCTCCAGCGTTCGGCCGAGAAAAGTCGCGGCCATCGGGAAATACCCGGTCACCTGGCTGCGCGGTCAGGAGCTTGCGCACACCGGTAAGCATCGATTGTGCATGACGAACTTGGTTCGCTGCGCCGATCGTCTTCGCATGTCGTGAAGACCCATCTTCTACGGCGGCGAGCAACTTAACTTCCAAGGCAAGAAGATTCTTCTTTACCTCTGGCCGCTCGCTGGTAGTCAGATGCCTACAGCCATCGAAGCATTGGAGATGCTTCGGGCACGGACTCACCGTAAAACTCGATACGCAAGTCCCGTAAGGTGTTGCATGAAATCCATCCGCTTCCGCCCTGAGGAACGCGAACGCTGCTTCGTCACCTTCCGCTTCCTGGATGCGCTTGAAGTCATCAACTATGGGGCCTGAGGCCTTGCCAGCATTGATCATCTTAAGGACGGTAGCTGTCTTTTCCCCTAGTGCGAACTCCACCTCCGTCGCTAGTTCAAGGCTTGCAAGCTCTTCGGCGAGGCTCCGGTGATCATACTCATGGCTTTGACGGACACTTGTACGATTGAACCGTTTTGTGATGATCGAATCTGCCACCCCAAGACGAAAGAGCTCATTGTTTTGAAGATGGCGAAGAGAATGTGATCGAAGGTAGAGCGCACGATCATCTTCAGTGAGGGTGTACAGAATTTTGTGTAAACGGAGTTTGAGTTACCGCTGAGGAAGGCGCCCCTCGAACTGGATCGTAAAGCGGTTCAAGGCAGCCTTCCAGTCGCGGATCGGCATCGTCCATTTCTTGCT
>JBAZWU010000025.1 GCA_041660185.1 Elusimicrobiota bacterium
GGGCCCAGCGACTACGGCCCCGAGGATCCTCCCGAGCAGATTTACTTCCAGGCCAATTTCATGCCGACCTATGCCCAGCGGACCTACCGCACCAGTACCCTCCGGATTGAGTTCTTTCAGCCCTGATATCCCTGTCTGAAACGCTTCTGATATAATCCCCGCAATGCATTTCCGTCGTTTTATAGGCACTTTTTTGACGGTGAGTTTCTGGGCTTCGTTTCTGCTTGCCCAGCCGGTTCCTAATCTGAATTCAGGCCCTGCGGTCCTTGTCCTTTATGACGGATTGGACCAGCCGCGCAATGTCGGGCGTCTCGATGCGTTCTACCTTGGGAACCTTCTGGGCCATTTCACCACTCGCCGGACGATCCATTCCATTGAAACTTACCAGGCTGGCGAATGGAAACAGTATGACGCTGTTTTTGTCATGATTTACCAGAAGCGCTACGACGTTCCTTCCGTCTTTATCGACGATATCGCTCGCAGCCCCCGAACTTTCTGCTGGCTGGGCAACCAGGTCGGGCAGCTTGATCGCCGAGGATTTCTGAAGAAGCATGGGCTGAGATTTATACGTTTTTTCGATCGAGTTAAGTTCACGCATGTTTTTTATAAGGGCCAAACCCTGGTTAAGGGCGATCCAGAAACCAATTGGTTGGCGGTACGAAATCCTGATCTTGTCAAAGTCCTTGCGACAACGACCAGTCGTGAAAACAAGCGAATTCCTTATGCCATGCAAAGTAAGAATTTCTGGGTTTTTGCGGATTCGCCTTTCTCCTACTCCGGTGAAAATGATCGCTACTTGGTTCTTTGCGACTTGCTTCACGATATTCTGGGTATATCGCATGTCGAAAACCATCCAGCCCTGCTTCGTATCGAAGATATTAATGCCATGTCCGTTCCGAAAGACTTGGACGCCACTCTTCGGGTGATCCGCCGGCACAAAATTCCTTTTTCGTTTGGTTTTGTGCCCATGTATGTGAATCCGGAAGGTCGGCAGGAGTTCCGTATGGCCGACAAGCCGGAGGTAGTTCGTCAAATTGGGCGCTACATCAAAGCCGGCGGGGTCCCCATTCTTCACGGGTTTACACACCAATACCGTGGCGTCAGCACGGATGACTATGAGTTCTGGGACGACTTGAGTGACCGACCCGTCCGAGGAGATTCGGAAACCTTTGCGACTCGCCGAATTACCGATGCCATCAAAGAGGCTTTAGCGCTTGGGGTTTACCCGGCGGTTTGGGAAACGCCGCATTATGCGGCGTCTCCCCTGGACTATCGGGTTTTCCGTCGATTTTTTAATACGGTTTTTGAACGCCGTCTCGCCGGGCCCAGCCTCGATTCCGACCAATTTTTCCCGTATCCGGTGGTTGATATGAATGGGCAATATGTCATTCCGGAGAGCCTGGCGTATATCCCGATCGATGACCAGCGCATTGAGCCAATTCTCCAGGCGGCGGACGCGGAGCAAGTGGTGCGGGATGGCTACGCGAGTTTCTTTTTCCATCCCTTTCTTAAACCCCAGCTGCTGGATGAAATTATTGCGGGAGTTAAGAAGAGAGGATTTACGTTTATTGATTTACGAAGCTTTCCGAATGAGATGAATTGCGAAGGCCATCTTGTGAAGACCGGCAGCGGCCCCGTTGAGATTGCCGGGCATGGCCGGTTTCTGAATGAATACGTGCTGGGTCCCAGGGGGCAGGAGTTATCCAGGCGTTCGGAGGAAGTGCCTCCGCAGGCCTTGCTGAAGCGACAGGTTCATGTTCTGGAAGGCCAGACGTATGTCGCGCGGCGGCAGGATGTTCCGGCTCCCGGAGTCTTCAAAAAGTTGTGGCACCTGGCCAAAGGAGACTTGTCCGTGCTTCAGCGAAAGCTGGAGTCGGTTTTAGCACCGCATACGGTTCGAAGTCCGGTCAAGACCATTATTCTTTGGAATGCGAAAGCCAAGGGCGAGGGAGCCATTGATCAAGAGAGTTTTTGGTCCACCTTTACCAACCTTGGATTCGATGTTGATAAAATTGATTACACACGGTTCATTGAAGAAGATTTAGGGCCATTCACGATGCTGGTCATTCCTTGGGCCACGGCCAAATCGCTCCCCCAGAATGTCGTCGAGCGTATTGTGACGGCGCTTAATGGCGGGATCACGCTTATTACAGACGGGGAAAGCCCGATCAGCCAGGAACTGGGTATTCGCCTGGAGGGTCCCATCCCCGTTCAAATTCTTCAGGATCATTTACTGATGAATCAGGAGACACGCTGGGCGGATCGGCCCCTGACGTGGTGGATCGCTGAACCATCGCCTAAGGAAGCGTCTGTTTACTACTCGGATCGGGAGTCTCAGCACCCCTTGGTCATCAGCAAACGTCAGCGGGAGGGGCGGTATCTGTACTTTGCTCCGCTTTTTGATTCGCTGACCGGAAAAGGGTATGCACGGTTCCCCAATCTTCCGCAAATTCTCCTGAATGAACTCCACGTCAGCCCGATGGGGACTCGAATAGGTGCCGATGTCTATTTTGACCCCGGTTATCGACAGAATATCAGCATTGAAGTGCTGGCGAAGATGTGGCGGCGTTCAGGGATTCGAGCCGTTCACGTAGCGGCCTGGCACTTCTATAACAAATACACCTACGACTACGCCCGGCTGGTCAAGGTGGCTCACCAGAACGGCATCCTGGTTTATGCGTGGTTTGAGTGGCCGCACATCAGTAAACAATTTTGGGAACAGCATCCCCATTGGCGCGAAAAGACAGCGTTGTTAGCGGATGCGCAGGTGGACTGGCGTTCCCCGATGAATCTGCAGGATCCGGCTTGTCTCAAAATGGTTTTGTCCGATCTGCGGAATTTCATGAGTAAATTCGATTGGGATGGGGCGGATATCGGTGAACTGACGTTCGAATCCTTGTCCGGCCCGGAGCGTCCGAACCTTTTCACGCCGCTCAATAACCAGGCCCGCCGAGAGTTTGAAGCGCTTCAGCATTTTGACCCGGTGGAGCTTTTTCAGAAGGATTCGGCCCACTATTGGGAGAGGGATCCGGCCGGGCTTCAGGCGTTTTATGACTACCGGCGGGCCGTCAACACCCGGCTGTTGAAGACGTTTCTGGACTTTTTCCAGAAACTCGGCAAAGAACAGAACCGCCAGTGGGAAATTATCGTCACCATGCTGGATGCGGCCACCCATCCCGAATTGTCCGATTATCTGGCGATTGATCTCCCCCGGACCATTGAATTGGTCAATCACACCGGGGCGACGCTTCAAGTCGAGGACCCCGCCTCGGATTGGTCGAGCGCTCCGGACCGCTATACGCGAATTGGAGAGCGCTACAAAAAGATCCCGTTGCGCAAGCCCTTTATGATCGATATCAATGTGTTGGATGTTCATGACCCTGACCTGAAAGGGTATCCGTCTCAAAAGGCATTCCCGACTCTGAAACCGACAGGAGTCGAACTGATTCAACTCTGGCATGCTGCGTCCGATCAAGCGTCTCGAGTCTGTTTTTATGCGGAATCGACGATCAATGAACCGGATTGGGAAATCATGCCGTTTGCGATGGCCGGCCATGCCTCCGCCCGGTGGGAGAATGATCATTGGGTGGTCCAAACGCCGAACACCATTCGTTTGGATGTCGGACGCGACAGCCGAAAGTTTCGTTTGGACGGGAAACCCTGGCACTGCGCTGAAAAAGGCAGTGTCTGGATTCCGGCAGGGGAGCATACCTTGTCTTTTTCCCGCAAGCAGCATTCGTGGTTTGATGCCAGCCAGTTGGAAACCCATCTGATTTCGATCTCGGGTGAGCTGGTGACGAGCGAGCGGCTCGCTCGCGGTCTGGCGGTGACGTACGACTCCCCCAGTCGCTGTGCGTTGATGTTCAATAAAATGCCTTACAAGACCACCCTGGATGGCCAGCCGGCCAAACTGTCTTCCATCCGGGGAGATGACGGCTATACCGTGCTGGCGCCGCCTGGACGTCACCGGCTGGAAGTGATTTGTGAAACCCCTGTTCTATACCTTGTGGAATTTACGAGTCTCGTCAGTGCTTCCCTCATCGTCATTTTTGGTTTGGCTTCCAGTGGGTTGCTGGCTATTTTGATTTTCTTTATTATCCTGAACCGGCGGACCAAGGGTGTTCGGTCTCGTGTGTTGAACCGTTTCCAGAAGGGGACAAAATGATCTCGGGCATCCCGATCGATATTCTCTTTATCGTCAGTGTTCTTCTGATCTGGTTCATGCTCATGTACCAGTTTGTCCTGGCCTTTGCCGGCTATCTCTACAGCCGTGAGTCGGCGCGAGAACAGGTCCAGCTGGATGACTCGAATCTGGATTTACCGCCACTCTCGATTCTAATTCCGGCCCATAACGAAGAGATCGTCATTGAGCGTACGCTGAAGGCCCTGCTGGCCTCAGATTACCCGCCGGATAAAATTGAAGTTATCGTTCTAAACGATGGGTCCACCGATCGAACGGCGGAAATTGTAGAACGTCTGGCCCAGCAGCACCCGCAGATCCGTCCCATCCATATCCCACGAGAAGAAGGGGGAAGAGGAAAAGCTGCTGTCTTAAACTGCGGCGTGAAACTGGCTCGGCACAGCTTGATCGCTATCTTTGATGCCGATAACCAGCCCGAGCCCGAGTCGCTGCGCTATCTGGCGGCGCAGTTCGTCATGGAGCCCACGCTGGGGGCGGCCCTGGGAAAATTCCGGACGCAGAACCGGAACCGCAACCTGCTCACGCGCTTTATCAATATTGAAGGCTTGAGTTTCCAGTGGATCGTCCAGGCCGGACGCTGGAAGTTGCTCAAGATCGCCACGCTCCCGGGCACCAATTTTATCGTCAGAAAAGAAGTGCTTCAGGACGTGGGGTTATGGGATGAAGAAGCCCTGACGGAAGATGCGGAACTCTCCCTGCGGATTCTGGAAGCCGGTTTCCGGATTAAGTTCGTTCCCTACGCGGTGACCTGGGAACAGGAGCCGGAAGACCTGCATACCTGGTTCCAACAGCGGACCCGCTGGGCGCGGGGGAGTTTCTATCTCATGAGGAAATTTCTCGCGGGCATCGAGACGGCGAAGAATAAGGCGCTGGCGCTCGAAGTGTTTTACTTCCTGTGCCTGTACTACGTTTTTGTACTGGCCATTGTGTCGTCCGGGCTGCTGTTCATCCTAGGGTTGTTCGGACTGATTTTTATTCCGGTGCCGGGCCCGTATCTTGAAGTCTGGCTGATGGCGTATCTGCTCTTTGTGACCGAGATCGTGCTGATGCTGCTGCGGGAACCCGAAGAAGACTCGATCTCCAATATTTTCTATACGATGGCGATGTACTTCACTTACTGCCAGCTCTGGCCTTTTGTGGTGGCGAACGCCTTTTACCTGGAGTTCATCAAAGGGGAAAAGCGCACCTGGGTCAAAACGAAGCGCTTTAAAACTTCCGCTGTTTAACGGATACCCGCACCCTCGCTTGTCCGACCTAGCGGCCGTCCTGCTTGCCCTCTCCCTCAGCAGGGAGAGGGCGATGATACCCACGAAAATCTAACACTCCCTCCCCCTGCGGAGGGGGAGGGCTGGGGTGAGGGTTCTAGATTAGCCGATACTCGGGAAGAGAAAAGGAATTTTAGGACTTTCGAAGCGGAGCAGAATTCCTACCCGGGGCCCGTCGCGGTTCATGTGACGGGAGTTAAAGAGGCGATATCCGATGGTGACGTGAACGGGCCCCAGCCGGTACCAGATCCCCTGATCCATATCCAAGATCACATCTCCGGTGAACAGATTGGCTTCGGTCCGGTGATAAAGCGCCCAGCGTTTTGAGAGTTCGTGTTCTCCGACGATCGCCACCGCCGGGCCCAGGCGATTGCCCAGCACCGCTCCCATCAAATCAAGTTCCCAGAGGTGCCGGCCGCGTTTGATGCCGACATCCGCTCCCCAGTTCCAGAGGAGTACGGCGGTATCCGGGTTATTGGGATCCCCGATGTATAAATTCTGGTTAAAATGGCTGACTCCCGTCAGCATGCCCACAAAGGCGTTGACATCCGGGTCGAGATAGCGGGTTCGTAGCCGGAAGGTCTGGGCCCCGCGGCCGTAATAGTTTATGCGTTCAACGAACCCCTCGACGTCCAGTGTGCGTATGAATTGAAAGCCCGCTGGAACTTCCGGTTCCCGCTTTAAAAGATCAGCGCCGAAGGAAACCGACGCGACGAGGGCTAACACCCCGGCCATGCGTCCGCTCAGAGAAAGAATTCGCATGCGTTCCTATTGAGCCGGTCCGCCCGGGGATGAGGCGGCCGGCGCCTCATAACGGGAGAAAAGGGCGTTATTCTTGCCGCTGTTCTTGACCTGGTACATCAAGTTGTCCACCAGACGGATCATTTCTTTCAATGACGGAGGAGGGACGTCAAACGTTAATACTCCGAA
>JBAZWU010000026.1 GCA_041660185.1 Elusimicrobiota bacterium
CGCAGGCATCCCGGCCGATGAAATCCGAAGAAAAAGCAGCGGTTCAGACTCGCCAAGGGAAACAGGTGATTGAGATCCCTGTAGCCCTCGACGGGGTATCTGTTTATGTCGACGGGAAAAACCCCATCGAAAAGATATCAATGGATCAGCTCAAGGCGATCTATATGGGCAGCCTGACAAAGTGGGAAGAGCTGGGTGTTCCGCTTGGCCCGATCGTGGTCTATGGCCGGGAAAATAACTCCGGCACCTACGCATTCTTTAAGGAACATGTCCTGAAAAACACCGACTTCGCGCCGGAAGTCCTCAGCCTGCCGGGCACCGCGGCGGTCATCAACGCCGTAAGCAAAGATAAACGCGCCATCGGTTACGGCGGCATCGCCTACTCCAGAGGAACCAAAGTGCTCAAAGTCAGCCGCACCGCTCAAGGCCCGGCGGTGGAACCCTCCGAGGCAAATGTTGACAACGGCAAATATCCCCTTTCCCGCTCGCTTTTTTTCTACACCGCGGGCCAGCCGGGAGGCTCCGTCAAAGCATTCATTGATTGGGTTCTAGGGAAAGACGGCCAGAAGATCTGCGCGCAGGTGGGGTATTTCCCACTCGTGAAAAGGGGCCGATAGGATGGCTAAGCGGTCAGGTCGCCGGAGATGGGAAGCCCTCGTCGAGGGTGTCATCTACCTCAGCGCCCTGACCGCCATCGTGGCTCTTTTCCTGATCTTTGTTTTTATCGGCAAGGAAGCACTCCCCATCCTGACGTCACCGGAGATCCAGGAAGAAGCCAACCTTTCCAAGCTTTTCCTGCTCCAGGACGGACGGTTTTCATGGCAACCCGTCTCTGTGATTCCAAAATATTCACTGCTACCCCTCTTTGTCGGGACCCTCAAGGCCACGGCCGTGGCGATGCTTTTTGCGATCCCCCTGGCTTTAGGCGCAGCGCTTTTCAGCTCGGAATTCGCCCCCTCCTGGATGAAGGAGCTGATCAAGCCGGTGATCGAGCTCTTGGCCGGGATCCCATCGGTGGTGCTTGGATTTTTCGCGCTGATGGTCATGGCGACCTACGTCCAGGAGGCTTTTGGCATGGTCTACCGGTTGAATGCGATCAACGCCGGGATCGCTCTGGGACTGGCTGTCATTCCAATCGTCTATACCGTCGCTGACGACGCTCTAACGGCCGTGCCGCGAAGCTACCGCGAAGCCTCTATCGCCATGGGAGCATCCTCCTGGCAAACAGCCGCCCGGGTGGTTTTCCCAGCGGCTCTTCCGGGAATCCTGGCCGCTTGCGTGCTGGGGTTCGGGCGCGCGATCGGGGAAACAATGATCGTTCTCATGGCATCCGGAAACGCGCCGGTTTACAGCTTGGCGCTGGACAAACCGATTCGGACGCTTTCCGCTACGGTGGCGGCTGAACTGGGAGAAGTGGTTGTGGGAAGCGCCCACTATCATGTCCTTTTCTTTGTGGGGATATGCCTGTTCATTTTCACCTTTGTTTTAAATCTTTTCGGACATTGGTTTGTGAACCGCCTGCAGCAGAAAGTGCTGGGGTCCAAATGATCGGATCTTTCTTTATCGGCCTGACCGGCGCCTGTTGTCTGGTGATCATCGCGATGACGGTTCTGATCCTCGGCAATATTGCCTATCACGGATGGACGGCACTCAGCTGGCAATTTCTGACACATGCCCCCGAGCAGGGAATGACGGCCGGCGGCATTTTCCCCGCGATTTTCGGGACGTTATTTCTGGTTCTCCTGATGACGCTGGCGGTGATCCCGCTCGGGGTTCTGACCGCCATTTACCTCCACGAATATGCCCCACCCAAGTCGCGCTTCGTTCATGTCTTGCGCCTGGCCATCCAGAATCTGGCTGGGGTACCGGCGATCGTGTTCGGCCTCTTCGGTCTGGGTTTCTTTATCAGCTTTATGGGCCGGGGGATCGACCGCTTCTTTTTTCCAGGGCAACTTGTCTGGGGACAACCCGCCATCCTCTGGGCCGCGCTGACGATGGCGCTGCTGACACTGCCGACGGTGGTTGTGGCCACGGAAGAGGCCTTGAGGGCGATCCCGGAGGCCTACCGGGAAGTGGCCTATTCCCTCGGGGCCACCCGGGTCCAGATGATCCAGAAGATCGTGCTTCCGCAAGCCATCGGAGGGATTCTCACCGGAGGGATACTGGCCATCAGCCGGGGAGCCGGCGAAGTGGCTCCCATCCTGTTTACGGGCGCGGCGTACTACCTTCCCTATCTTCCCCGGAAGTTGAACGACCAGTTCATGGAAATGGGCTATCACATTTACGTCCTGGCGACTCAGTCGCCAGACGTCGAAGCCACAAAACCCATTCTGTATGCCACGGTCTTTGTTCTCCTGGCACTCACCTTTTCTCTGAATTTCACCGCGGTCTGGATCCGTTCTAAGATCCGGCGAAAACTGAGGGCATCCCGGTGACGACTCCTCTGTTACAAATCCGGCAGCTCGCCGTGCACTTCAACGGAGCGCCGATCCTTCAGCCCCTGTCCCTGGATTTGCAGGCGGGTGAGATCCTGGCCGTGATCGGTCCAGCCAACAGCGGCAAAACAACGTTCTTGAGGGCGCTCAACCGCATGGCCGACCTGGACCGGGAGCTCCGTGTCACGGGCGAGGTGCACTTGAACGGGAAGCCGGTCTTCGGACCCGATGCGGACGTGGTGGATATTCGCCGGCGAATCGGCATTGTGTTTTCGGTTCCTATTCCCTTGCCGATGTCGATTTACGACAACCTCGTCTTCGGACTCAAACTCCACGGCATCACAGAATCGAAGGAGATCCGGAAACGTGTTGAGGAGAGTCTGCAAGCCTCTTACCTCTGGGAAGAGGTGAAAGACCGGCTCGATCTGCAGGCGGTCAACCTTTCCGGCGGCCAGCAGCAGCGCCTGTGTCTGGCGCGCACGCTGATGGTTCAGCCCGAAGTCCTGCTGCTGGACGAACCCTGCTCAGGGCTGGACCCTATTTCAACGGCTAAAATTGAAGAAGCCCTCTCCGAGCTTAAAAAACAAATCGGGGTGATTCTCGTCACCAACAATGTGAAGCAAGCCTCCCGCGTCTCCGACCGGACCCTGTTCCTCCTGATGGGAGAACAGGTGGAAGTAGGGCCGACGACTGTTCTTTTCACCACCCCGCGCGATGAGCGGACAGAAGCCTACATTACGGGGAGGTTCGGATGACTGAGGTGAAACTGGAAACCCGGAAATTGAACCTCTTCTATGGGACATTCCAGGCACTCATCGGAGTTTCCATCCGGATCCCGCCGCAGGCGATCACCGCTATCATCGGCCCTTCCGGCTGCGGGAAATCGACGCTTTTGCGGACCTTCAACCGGATGAACGATCTGATTTCAAGCGTCCGGGTGGAGGGGCAGATTCTCTTGGATGGTCAATCGATTTATGACCAAGGGCTGCCTCTGACAAGCCTCCGAAAACGGGTGGGCATGGTCTTCCAACGGCCCAATCCTTTCCCGCTGTCGATCTACGAAAACGTGGCGTATGGACCCCGGATTCACAACCTCGTCGACCGCACGCCGCTGGATCAGATCGTTGAACAGAGCCTTGCCGGCACGGGCCTCTGGAATGAACTGAAGGACAAACTCAAGGATTCGGCGTTGTCGCTGTCCTCTGAGCAAAAGCAACGGCTTTGCATCTCGCGGCTCCTGGCCACGGATCCGGAAGTTTTGTTGATGGATGAGCCTTGCTCGGCGCTGGATCCGATCGCTACCGGCAAGGTGGAAGATCTCATGCAGGAACTCAAAACGAAGTACACCATCGTTATTGTGACGCATAACATGCAGCAGGCGGCCCGGGTGTCGGACTGGACGGGGTATATGCTTTTGGGAGAGCTCGTGGAGTTTGGAGCCACCCAGGCGGTTTTCACCACGCCTACCGACCAACGGACGGAAGATTACATCACAGGGAGGTTCGGCTGATGGAACGTCATTTTGATCAGGATTTACAGCAATTGAAAGAACGGATTCTCTACATGGGAAGCCTGGCCGAAACCATGATCCACATGGCAATTAAGGCCCTGACGGAGCGCCGGCTGGAACTCACCCAGAAGGTGTATCAACACGAAGAAGAGGTGAATAAGCTCCAGATCGAAGTGGACGACCGCTGCCTCAAGATGATCGCTTTGCATCAACCGGCGGCTTCGGATCTCCGGTTTCTGGCCGCGGGCATGAAAATAAACGCGGATCTGGAACGTATCGGAGATCAAGCGGTCAATATCTGCCAGACCACAGAGTTCCTGCTCAAAGAAGCCCCCCTGAAACCGCTGATTGATGTCCCCCGCATGGCGGAGATCGCCACGGAGATGCTGAAGAACGCTTTGGATTCGTTTGTTCAGAAGGACGAAAACCTGGCACGCTCGGTGCTGGTCCGCGACGACGAAGTGGATCAGTTAAAAGAACAGGTGTTCCGAGAACTTTTGACTTTCATGTTGTCGGATCCCTCCACCATCAAGCGGGCCCTTGATTTGATCCTCATTTCACGCAACTTGGAGCGCATCGCGGACCACGCCACCAACATCGCTGAAGACGTGGTGTTCGTGGTGGCCGGCAAGGACATCCGTCACCACTCCGAAGCCCTCAACACTCCTCGCGCCTAGCCAAACAAACCGCCCCCCTAAACCGGCGACTCGCCACACCCCGCTACTCCGTTGTCATCCCGTTGTCACACCACTGTCATATAGCCGTCAAAATGGAAGTCTAGAATGGGAACCTAAGGGAGGGTTCAATGAAAACTCTGCAGCGTTTTATCGTCTTTTCAGCCATTCTGGGTTCGGCGGGTTTGGCGCGGTCAGCCGACACCATTACCGTCAAGGGATCCGATACGATGGTCATTCTCGGGCAGAGGTGGGCGGAAGCCTACATGTCGACGCACCCGGGGGCCATCGTCCAGGTGACCGGCGGCGGCTCTGGAACCGGGATTGCCGCCTTGATCAACGGCGCCACCAACATCGCGCAGGCATCCCGGCCGATGAAATCCGAAGAAAAAGCAGCGGTTCAGACTCGCCAAGGGAAACAGGTGATTGAGATCCCTGTAGCCCTCGACGGGGTATCTGTTTATGTCGACGGGAAAAACCCCAT
>JBAZWU010000027.1 GCA_041660185.1 Elusimicrobiota bacterium
GCCCAGCATATTGATGTGCTCATACAATAACGGAGATAATCGGCTTACATCTTCGTCGTTCACCGGATATCCTTCCATTCGAAGTTGGTTCAATGCGGCCTCCATATATATGGTGTTCCACAACACTATCATGTTAAGTACAAGGCCGAGCGACCCCAACTGATCTTCCTGGCCTTCCCGATAATGCTGACGTAACTCGCCTCGCTTACCATGAAAGACTGCGCGGGCTAAGCTGTGGCGACCCTCTCCACGATTTAACTGAGTCAGAGTGCTCCTGCGCATGGCCTCGTCATCAATATACATTAGCGTGTGCAGGGTCTTCTCAATGCGGCCGAACTCTGCGATGGCTTGCGCCAATCGGGTTGGCCTGTCACCTACTTGAAGTGTACGCATAATTTCGGTGGCGTTTACTCTTCCAAGCTTTAGGGAACCAGCCAGCCGCAATATATCGTCCCAAAAGGGTATGATTTTCTTCAAGCTGAGCTGATGCATCGATATCGAATTGAGCAGACCGTAATCAGCTTTTGGATCAATCCTCCAGAAGCGGGTGCCTCCGACATCGGCTAAACGCGGACTGAAACGGTACCCGAGCAAGCGAAATAAGCCGAACACCACATCGCTATAGGCGCCGGTGTCAGTCATAATCTGCGTCGGTTGCAGGTCTGTTTGCTGCTCTAGCACTACCGCTAACAAGATTAGGCTATCCCGGAGTGTGCCTGGCACAACGATGCCATTCAAACCAGAGAACTGGTTCGACAGAAGATTGTACCAAGTAGCACCACTACCGATTCCGTAATATTTAGGGTTGGGGCCGGCATGTACAGTGCGCACTGGGACAACGAAACGGATACCATCCGCCGAGGCCACCTCGCCACCGCCCCATGCTTTTGCCAATTCAAGACGGCTTTGTGCAGCTACCAGCATCGCGTTGGCTGCTGTCAAGGTGTCATCTCGAATGTAATTCTGGTCTACCCAGGACAGCCGGTCGCGCTTGAGCGCGGTTACATCCCCTCGAATCAGTGGCTCCAGTCCGGTATTGCAGGCTTCAGCCATCAGCACCGCACACAAGCTGACATGCAGATCGGTGGCACGGGCCGTGCGTTCCGAGATGTGAGTGAACGCGTCGGTGAAGTTCGTTCGTGCAACAATCTCCAGCATGAGTTCTGGCAACTCTACTCGCGGCAACATGTTGGCAACTTTATCGCGTAGCGCGATCAGTGAGGCCGGTTCGTCCAATTTGTCCAGCGGACTGAGTACCAGTTCCTGTTTGTCGTTGGTCGTATCGAAACGCACTGCGGGGTTGTCAGGCAGCCTGGCGGCTACGGCGCGGTAGGTACGATCCAGTTCAGTGGCCATAGCGGTGAGGGTTGGCTCAGGATTGGCGGACAACCCGAGCGTTCGGCAGATAAGTGGACGTGTGGCTTCCCATTCGTCGCCTTTAAGTAGACCTGCACGCGGGTCGGCATAACGCCAGCTTGGCTCAACGAATACATCGCGTCGGCGTAAAGCGGTTTGCAATTTTTCGAGTACACAAAAGGTATAGGCATGTAAATCGAAAGATTTGTCATCGCGTTGCACATATTTTTTCCATGACTTGTTGGCTAAATCGAGCGGAGCATCGTTGCCGGGTTTCTTCAATGTGAGATTGGATCGTAACCAATCAAAGGCGGCTACAACTGGCTCACCGTCTGAGTTCGCCACGAACCGTACATGCTCAAGTAGTGCTGGCAGAAAGCGACGCACCGATCTGTATTTGGCATCCAACTCATCGTAGTACACGTTGTCAGCAGGTCGAATCATGGCATTAACGCCATCAACTGCCTGAATGAGTGTGTCGCGCGAAATTTTCTCAAACAATATGGTCCGCACCTCAGCATCGGGAAAACTGCTGTCCAGCAGAATTTGGCAGGCGCTGGCTAGCGTCGCAGCTGCTTTGTCAAGATCTTTCAGAGAGCGAAGGCGGGCTTTCTTATCTGCCCTAATAGCGGCATTAAACAGGTCGCGTAATAAAGCTTCCAATACTTCCAGAGCATCATCTTGCGCTGTGGCCTCCAGACAATGCACAAATGCAACCAGCATCGCTAGCCGACGCGGATTCGGCAAGCGCAGAATCGCACTAACCTTAGCGGTGCTAGCATACCTGGCCAAGGCCGCCAGACGACTCATTGGAATGTGTGCCGTCGGCAGTTTGATGCCTAATTCGCGTACTGAGTGTAATCTTAGCAAAGCCTGTACTAACGATGGACCACTGATTCTGACCGGCCCGGTGCGTAAGCGATCCAGTAGCGAATTGCGATTGCCCTCTGGTATTACCAATAGGTTTTCAAGCCTTGCTTGTTGTTCACTACTAATGCCACGACCGAGAGATCGCCATAGCCGATTCTCCACCCGACTGCGCAGACTGGCGATGTAACGTTCGAGAGTGCTACAGCCGGGCAGTAACACCTTATGCGTTACCAACCAGGTAGTCGCTCGCTCGAACAGCACACTGGGCCGGTCGGTGCCCGTCCAACACAATGAGTATAACCAGCGGGTGAGACGAAAACCGACTTGACGCTCGGTAATTTCAACATAGCCGTAGCGGGTGCGGATTTCTGCCGCGTGTTGCCATCGCTGCTCGCCGATACTGTAGGCCCGCAGGTCACCCACGGCTTCAATGCCCAGTTGATTAGCTAGCGTATGAATTACCGAGGCCGGCACTGCCAACGGGTCGTCCAGGAAAGTGCCCAAGTAGCGAACTGTGCAAAGTTGAACGGCAAAACCGATCCGGTTGTAGTCACCGCGTTTCTTGGCGATCAGCGCATGATCAGCATCATCCAGATGAAAATAACGGGCTAAATCCAGAGGCGATAAAACTGCGCTGTAGCGGCCGTAGTTCTCACGCTGTTCGTTGGATAGGAAGCTGACCGGCATTTAGTTTTCCTTGGAGGCTATTTTTCTTTCTCATGTTAGGTGCTGGTTTTATGGTTTGCCCATATTCGCTTGACCTGGCTTTCACTACACCCGGCCAGCTCAGATGTCCGTTTGATAGAATGGCCGGCTCCACGCAGCGCAACAATGCGCTGATGGGTTATGGTGTCAGGTATGCGACCAGTGTACTTGCCAGCAACCTTGGCAAGCTGAACGCCCTGGCGCTGTCGCTCGCGGCGAGTCTCATAGTCATCACGCGTCATTTGCAGAGCCAGTTTGAGCAATAATTCCTGTATTGACTCCAGAACGATTTTGGCTATACCTTCGGTCTCAGCCGCGAAGTCAGACAAATCTACCAGCCCTGGTATGGCCAACCTCGCTCCCTTGGCTCGAATCGATCCGACCAATTGTTCAGCTTCTGCCAAAGGGAGCCTGCTGATACGGTCGATTTTCTCGGCCACTACCACTTCGCCCGGTTGCAGATCAGCAATCATTCGTAACAACTCGGGACGATCAGCTCGTGCACCCGATGCTTTTTCACGGTAAATGCCGGCAATGTAATAACCTTCCTCTCGCGCACTATGCACAATGTCGGTTTGGCGGGTAAGGTCTTGTTCTTCGGTACTGACACGGAGGTAGATACGAGCAACTTTCATGGGGTAGCCAAAATGGGTATACTGAAATTGGCTAACTATAAATCATGTGGCCAATAATGAAAAATACAATGTAATTTGGCTACTTTATAATTGACCATCTATATTGGCTATGTGTTGGGACAATGTGACTTCAAACAGTGCGAATTCCGATAAAAACCTCATTATTCTGTCGAAGCCCCTTTTTGCGACTCAGATTTGAACACTGCTGACACTGGCTTTGAAAATTTACAATGCTATTCCTATTTACATGCTATTCTTTACGTATCTTTTTTGATACACTATAAATATGACGCCAATACTTTCTGTTAATTTTTTTGCAACTGAAACAGGTAGCGAACCCGTTAGAGAATGGTTAAAAGATTTATCTGCTCAAGATAGAAAAACTATTGGCGAAGCTATTAAAACTGTGCAATTCGGTTGGCCTCTTGGTATGCCGTTAGTCGATCACATTGAAGGCGACATTTGGGAAGTCAGAATTAAGCTTGATAATCGGATTGCGCGAGTTTTGTTTGTAATTGTTAACAAAACAATGATTCTGTTGCATGGCTTTATTAAGAAAGATCAAAAAACACCGAAGCCAGAGCTCGATTTGGCAAAACAAAGATTGAGAACCTTGCGGGGAAAAAGATGAACAATCAACACAAAGAAAACCTTCATATTGGCAGCAGCTTTGACGACTTTCTTAGCGAAGAAGCGATTCTCGAAGAAGTAACTGCCGTTGCAACGAAACGTGTCATTGCCTGGCAAATTTCAGAAGGTATGTCTTCGCTTAAGTTGAGTAAAACGGCAATGGCAAAAAAAATGCATACCAGCAGAGCATCGCTTAATAGGTTGTTGGATGAAGAAGACACCAGTTTAACCCTTACAACCTTAGTGAGTGCCGCCGCCGCTCTTGGAAAAAAAGTAAGAATAGAGCTGGAATCAGTCTGAATTTTATTTAAAGCACCCACGGTGTAGGTAAGTCGAAGGGGCGTTTATTGCCAGTTGACGTCATTAATGGCGCATCATTATAGACGCTAACACGGTTTTTCGTTCCACTGCGCCTCAAACCCCA
>JBAZWU010000028.1 GCA_041660185.1 Elusimicrobiota bacterium
TCCCGGTTTTACACCGGAGCAATGCCGGACGCTGCACGACATCATGCGTCTCATCCACGAGTTTTCTTATCTGGAGATGTTCCAGATCAGCGAGATCGTTTCCGACAGAGGGGCCGGTTCGCTCAAGCTGGACGCTCCCATTCCTCTGGACCTTTTCATTATTGATCTGGGAGGCGGTTTGAGCGACGTTTCCGCGAATGCAAAAAAGGTCAAGGTGGATAAGATTACGTCGCTCCCCTTCAAAGCTCTCCTCAAGGGTATGCTCCACGACAAGCTGCGCTTCCAGAAGCCGCGCCCCGTTGAATTCGGCGGTTTTTTCTCGGTCATGCGCGAACAGATATTGGTCAATCCCAATGCCAACGAACGATTCGGTGATCGGAGCTATGCCATCATCGCGGACAAATATCTCAATTTCAGCTCGCGGGTGGGCTATCACTACAGCGTTCTGGATTGCTACTGCGGCCAGACGATCAACAAAAACTACATCACTTTTTCCTATAAGGGGGGCGCTGCCGACGATGTGCGCAGAAACCGGCGTGCCCGAAGCATCGCCATCATTCTCATGGCGCTGGATTTTTCCGTGAATGTCGAGGGGGACCGGGTGGACGCCCGCTTTCAGAAATACGAGCAATCCGTGATTGAAGAAAAACTGGATGGTCTCGGACGGTTGCTGCAGTTCACCCGGCAGATGGATATGCTGATGCGAAGCGAAGCCACTGTGGAAACGGTGGCGAAGAACTTCCTGGAGGGCAATTACGATTACGACTGATTTGAAACAATGTACCCCGGCCTGACGGCATGTTCCGGCGGAGCGACGGCCAGCGCGCCGGTATCGGTTGCTTCACGAACTTCCACCGTCCCCACCGGCTGTCCGGCCTCGGTCAGCAGCATCAGCTGCATACCGGCCTGGATGCCCTGCTTGCGTCCCAGACCAAAGTAGATTTCAACTCCTTCCGGGGTTTCCCTAACCCGGTACACCACTGCCTTGCCACTCTGTGCCATGAGTTCTTCGATGCGCCGCGAAAGCACGAAGACACCGGTAAAGGCAAAACCGATCAGCGGAAGGCAAATAGCGACGATCCACCAGGGGTGAGGGCCCAGATGACGCATGATCAGCGATCGGGAACTTCGGCGATAACTGTCCGCATCCGGATAGACACGGATCTGAAAGGTGGAAGAGGGCTTCCGGGCTGCTTTTCCCATGGAACGGACCGTCAGACTGTACTCACCCGGCGCGATTTCCGCACTCACGGCGAGAATTCCATTCCACCTGAATCCTCCAAACCAGAACCCGGGGTGTGTGGAACGGAAGGTGAGTCGGAGGAGATCGGAAGTGGCCGCATAGGTCAGGTCTTCCATGCGCTTCACTTCTTCCTCCAGCGGACCGTCGATTTCCACGGAGGCTCCGGGAAGCACTCGCATCAAATTGGCAGGCTGCCCGAAGCGGGCGCTCACGTCGTCAATCACCGCAACAAGGAAAAGAATCGAAGCGATCGTCCCCAGCGTGGCGAGCCGATTTCTCCACGGGGTGGCCTGGGCCAAATTCATGTTTGTTGCGCTTCAGGCTCCCCGGAGCGGACCCTCCTGATGACCAGTTTGGCAGCAATCAATGTGGGAATGAGCATGCCCATGAATGCCTTGAGGAAAACGGGAGTGAAATTATCCGCATCCAGGTTGGCGAAATAGATGCTGATACAAAGTTCGACCAGCACCAGGACGTCCGCCACCACCACCGCAATCTTCTGGCGCAAATTCATCTGAATCGATCCCCCTTATTCCCCCTTGCTCCGGCGATGCTCTACTTCTTGAAAATATCCGTTTTGCTCACATTCATCAATCGCCTCGCCTTGCCCTCCTCCTTATAATAGATGCGGATATCGTCGCCGCTATCCCAGGTGTCGACCGGCATGGCAAAGTACTCGTCGGGCACGGAGAATGTGGTCACGGTTTTCTGACGCTTGGAGTAGATGGTAATCGTCCTGCGGTGCGGATCCACCACGGGAAACGTCTTCGGTTTCCTGGTGACGTTGTCCAAAACCAGGGGGTCATCGGGACCCACATTTTCCTTCTGATCCACCAGGGTGTAATTGATCTTTGCAAAATTATTCAGCGCCGGAACGTATATCACGATTTCCCGATGGATGGCATCCAGTTTCATCCGTTTCCCGGGCTTGGGGTCCGCCCCCATTTCATCCGGATTTGTCGGCACCTGATAGGTGACCGGCGGCAAGTGGCTGTAATCCGGCGTATCCGGATTGGGGCTCGCATCCCTGATCATCGTCACGGTGCCTTTTTCCTTGTTGAATTCAATCACTCTTCCCTGGTCCACCTTGCCCATTTTCTGACAGCCCGCAAGCACGGCAACCAGGAGGAAAACGGCCAGCGCACTCATCGACCGGTTGACTTTCTTTGGCATCGCCTGTCTCCCTTTCTTTCTATTTCAGGATCGCTCACACCGCCGTTGGTATCCCATTATGCAGCGGACCTTGTCTTCTTGGCGGCAATTTCCTTCTTTGCCCCCTCTACCATTTTCACAGTGATATAGATCGACATGACGCTCACCAAACCCAGGATCAGGGCCGTTGAGCTGTTGTCGAAGAAAGCGCTCCACACCGGATAGGCCTTACCCAGCAGCTTCAGGATGATGGACAGCGCGCAACCGACCACGGCCAGGCCAAAAGCGATGCGAATCCCGTATCCCTTGATGTATTTGGTGGCCACCGTCCCGATCTGGGCGCCCATGGACGCACCCACCAGCATGATGATGGCCGCCACCAGCTCGGTACGGCCTTTGTAGGTATAGGTCCCCGCGCCATAGAGACCGGAGATCATGACTTCAAAAAGATCGGTGCCGACCGCCACATGAGTTGGACAGCCGATGAAATAAATCAGGGCCGGCATGCGGATCAAACCTCCACCGATGCCGAGTACCCCGGCCAGCAGGCCGGTAAGGAAACTGACGAAGATCGGGAGCCAGGCCGAACAATAAACCCCCGCCTCCTTGAAGTGAACCATCGGTGGTATCTTGATGCGGTGAAAGGTTTTGTGCCATTCGATGCCGGTCGCCAGCTTGTCGACCTCTTGTCCCGCTGCCTTGGCTGCTCTTTCCTTGCTTTTGTGTTTGGCCACATCGGAGAACACCATCCAGGCGATGAATGCCAGCAGAAACAGGTAGAGATAGCGGACAAACTTTTCCACACTCCCCAGCCGCTCCAGCCACATGACCATCTGGGCGCCCACTTCGAACCCGACAACGGTGCCGACCAGCATGATCAGACCCAATCGATAATCCACATTGCCGAATCTACCGTGGCGCATGGTGGCGATGAGCGACTTTCCCGCCATATGGGCAATGTCGGTGCCGATGGCAAAGGCCATGGGAAAACCCAAGATGTTGAGTCCCGGCGTCACCATCCAGGCGCCTCCCATGCCGAAGAAACCGCCGATGACGCCAACCCCGATCCCAAGAATGATCAGGCCGGGCCAGAAAATCTTGACTCCGGCAATGGGCATGAGAACGTATAACCAATCCATGAATCGGCCTCCTTCGGCTTTTTTGGGAAAGACGATTAATGTTCCGCCAGTTCCCGGGACTTCAAATCGATCCCGATATGGCTCATGATCAGATCGGCCAGCGTGCCGAAAATGACTCCGATAACGGGAATCAGCACCACGGTGAGAAGGGCGAAATAAAGATGGCTTTCATTGTAGAGATCCCCCCACCAGCGGAGCAACCCGGTAGCTTTTCTGGTGTCCG